>CALUFR010000091.1 GCA_944319875.1 uncultured Bacteroides sp. | reverse complement strand
ACACAACCTCGGACAAGCGAAGAAAAAGTACACGAACAACGACGTAAAGATACAACATTTTGGAGCCTTTGTCAAGTCCCCCGGAGGCTTCACAGGGCGCCTTTAGCGTCTTTTATATCTTTCACACGAGGTGCGGGAAGATACTCCCGTGAAGCTTCACACGAACGGCCTGGTAATAAACGGTTTGGAGTGAAGGGAAGGGAAGCGGAATATAGGGGCAGTTATTGAAAAATGTCCGCCTGTGAAGGCGTGAAGGATTCAACGGAGAAAAGTGATTTCGCTCAAGTGGCACTTTAGCTCGCTCAAGTGGCACTTGAGAGACGCCAAGTGGCACTTGAGCGAGCTAAAGAAGGACTTGGCGTTTCTCAACACCGTGACAATCCGGCGACATCATATATCCTTGCGGTGCGACGCTGTACGGTCTTAGGGTGTCACGCCACACGGGATTAGCCCCTCAGAGCATACGGCCTTGCATAGCATAAATATATGACATCAAGTAGTTAACTTACTGATATCGCTCTACTCTATGGACGAGCAGCTGCGCATGCAGGAAGAGTTGGAGCGGAAAAAATGAGAAAAGATGAAAAATAATCATTAGAATATTTGCGTAATAACCAAAAGAGTATTACTTTTGCTATGTCTTAATAAGACAGCGATGATTGATTCATTGAACAAAGAGCTAAAGGCTCTGGAGGAGATGACGGATAATCTCCGCACCCTCTTCCAACACGAAGACCGGCTGATTGCTGAAGGCTGGTTCTCCAAGTTGGAATTCCTCTATGCAGTGTACGATGTCATTCAAGAAGGCATCGAACACATGAAAGAGGAATGAAAGACTCCGGTACTCCTTCGGGAGTATCGGTTTCTTTGAATCTTCATCGCTTTTTTCGAACATAACATGCAAAGATATATGAAACCTGAAGTAAAGAATTTGATAGACCGTTTTGTTGCCAACATCCCCAATCAAAAGACGGAGGAAGGCAAGGCTCTGAGCGATAAGTTGCTAGCCGATGCCATGGCGTTGACCGTAACGGCCGAAGAAAAGAAAGAAGCTGGCACTTATCTGTTGGAGGCCATGAAACGCCGCCGCCGTCCGGACGTGGACGCCAAAGCCATGTTAGGCGAGATATCCGATGCGCTGTCGCTGTCGTACATTGCAAAACAATATTTCGGGAAAGACAAGTCATGGCTCTATCAACGGCTGAACAATGCGACGGTAAACGGGAAACCCATATCTTTTACGCAGGACGAATTAAAGACATTGGCAGATTCATTGGGCGACCTAAGCAACCGCCTGTCCGCCATTTCCTCAATCATTCATCGCAGCCTGTGAGACAGGCAACCAGGCAGGAAAGCCCCTAAGCAAGGCGGAACTGCCAAAAGAAACCGAGAGCGGGACGCGCAAACGCCCCGCTCTCTTTTTGTTCGGCTGGGAAAGATTGCTTGTCTTTGCAATGCCGAATAAAAACAACATCATGAACCCCTTACAACAGTGTAACCCGTAGTCAATCGGGTTCATATCCCCATTGCCCACACATTTCTTCTTGTCATTCCAGTTCTTTTTTTCAACGGAAACTCTTGTGGAAAAATTAACTTTCTCACGATTGATGTAAAAAGATACCCAAGCTAATATACGACAAAAGCCCTACTGATTACTCAGTAGAGCTTTTGACTGATATTGAGGTACCTGGCGGATTCGAACCGCCGTACGCGGTTTTGCAGACCGCTGACTAAGCCACTCATCCAAGGTACCGATTGGCTAGCTCCGTTTTGGATAGCGGTTGCAAAGGTAGTACATTTTTTTAATATACCAACTATCCGCAGCATTTTTTCTTTGTTTCTTTCTTCGAAGCGCAGGAAATATGGCTGCATCCGCACCCGCAAGAGCAGTTTCCGCAGGGATTTTCCTTGCCCACAGCCTTACGGAAGAAGGAGCGGACGCCCCACGCCATGCGCAGGAAACAAAGTATTACCAATAGGGCGACAGCCCAACTCTGCCAGTCGTTCATACAAACAATCCTCCTATCTGATAAATGGCAAAAGACATAATCCATGCCAATGCCGTGGTGTATCCCGCCGCGAACAACGCCCATTTCCAACCGCCGACTTCCTGCTTGATGGCCGCTATGGTGGCGATACACGGGAAATAGAGCAAGATGAATACCATATAGCCATAGGCTACCAGCGGCGTGATGGGCAGGCGTTCGGCCAAGGTGCTCTCATCGGCTTCGGCGTCGTCGGCATAAAGCACTCCCAGGGAGCTGACCACAAGTTCCTTGGCTCCTACACCGGACAGGATGCCGATGCCCAACTTCCAGTCGAAGCCCAGCGGCTCGATGACCGGTTCGATGGCTTTTCCTATCTGGCCGATGTACGAATTCTCCTGTTGTTCGGCAACGTCGGTGTAGGCACCGTGGTTGGGATAATACCCTAACGCCCAAATGATGACCGAGGCTACCATGATGATGCCTCCCATCTTGCGCAGGTATTGCGCGCCTTTCTCCCACGTGTGGCGGGCGATGGCTTTCGAGGTGGGCATGCGGTAGGGCGGAAGCTCCATGACGAAAGGCGTGTCATCGCCTTTCACCAGGAAACGGCTGAACAGGCGTGCCATGATGACCGCCAGCACAATGCCTATGGTGTAGATGCTCAACAATACCAGGCTGGCATGATTCGGGAAAAAGACGCCTACCAGCAACAGGTAGATAGGCAGGCGGGCACTGCACGACATCAGTGGATTAATCAGTATGGTCACCAGCCGGCTCTTCCGGTTCTCAATGGTACGTGAAGCCATAACGGCGGGCACATTACATCCGAAGCCCATGATGAGCGGGATAAACGACTTGCCGTGCAGGCCCATCTTGTGCATAATTTTATCCATGATGAACGCCGCCCGCGCCATGTAGCCTGAGTCTTCCATTAGAGAAATGAACAGGTACAATATTAATATATTGGGCAGGAACACGATGACACCGCCCACACCGCCTATGATGCCGTCGATGAGCAAGTCCTTCAAAGGTCCCTCGGCCATGTTGGTGCTGATGAAGTCACCGCAGGCGGCCACCAGCCATTCAATCCACTCCTGGGGATAAGCCCCGACAACGAACGTCACTTCAAACATCAGGTACATGAACAGGAAGAAAATGGGGAACCCCCATATCCGGTGGGTCACGATGGAGTCGATGATGCGGGTCAGGTGCTCTTTGTCCTGATGATTGTCCACGAACGTTTCCCGCAGGGCACCGGAGATGAAACCATACTTGGCATCGGTGATGGATTGTTCGCTGTCCTCGTTCAACACTTCCCGCAAGCGGTGTTCCTCCCTGTCGCGCGCCTCCAGGATATCTTTCCCGTTGGGGAAATCCTGCACGACCTTTTCCAGGTCCTTGTCGTTTTCCAATAATTTGATGGCCAGGAAACGGGTGGAGTATTTATAGCGGATATTTTCGTTTACGCAAATGACGCGCTTCACCTCCTCGATGCTCCGCTCCAGTTCGGGGCCGTGGTTGATGTGGATGTGGCGGTAGAGCTTGTGCGGATGCTCTTCCTCTTCACGGGGGCTGTTTATGTCATGGTCGGGCACGTACTCCTTGTGCCAGTTGCGGAAGTCGTCCAGTATCTCGGCGCGCACTTTCCCTTTCTCGTCCAGGAAGTCGCCGCCTTCGTATAACGTGATGATGATATGGAAAAGCTTGTCTATCCCCTTGCCCGTGCGGCTGACCGTGGGCAACATGGGCACGCCGAATAACTGCCCCAGCTTCACGTAATCCAAGGTATTGCCGCTGGCTTCCAGTTCGTCGTACATGTTCAGGGCCACCACCATGCGCACGTTCATGTCAATGAGCTGTGTGGTCAGGTAGAGGTTGCGCTCCAGGTTGGAGGCGTCGACCACGTTGATGATGATGTCCGGCGTCTCGTCGATGATGTGGCGGCGGACGTAAATTTCTTCGGGCGAATAGGCGGAAAGTGAATACGTGCCCGGCAGGTCAACGATGCGGAAGCGGTAGCCCTGGAAGTCGAAGAAGCCTTCCTTGGCATCCACGGTCACGCCGCTGTAGTTGCCTACATGCTCGTGCGCCCCCGAGGCGATGTTGAAGAGCGACGTCTTACCGCAATTCGGATTGCCCACCAGCGCCACGTTGATGGTGCGGCGCTTGTCGCGCGCCAGCGTTCTCATTTCGTCCTCGGTCAGGCGGATGTCTTCCTCCAGTCCCTTGTGGTAGCCGGGTTGCACGTTGTGCTCCCTCGCCTCCTGTTCGCTAATGACTTCAATCATGTCGGCCTCCTGACGGCGCAGGGAGATTTCGTAGCCCATCACTTTGTATTTC
>CALUFR010000090.1 GCA_944319875.1 uncultured Bacteroides sp. | reverse complement strand
CTTTCGTCTTGATACGAAAGAAAAGATACCAAAAGAAAGGATCAAGCGCTGAAGCTCGTAGGCTACTCCGCCCTTGCTTTTTGCTAAAAGGCAGAAACTCGCTTCGCTCAGACAGTCTGCCTTTCTTGACGCAAAAAGCAAGGGCTCCGCTTCACGCCTCTTCACTTAGGCGCGGCTGCGCGGTCGGAGCGCGAACGGCCTTCATTAGCGCAAACACGCCGGATGGCTCTCCGGCCTCACTGGAGGGGCGTTAAGCGGAGAGGGCGTTTTTGCGTGAAGAGCGGCATGCTGTCTGAGCGAAGCGAGTTGTGTGCCGCTTAGCAAAAACGCCCTCGGAGTAGCCCCGGAAGTGCAGACGGGGCCCTTTCTTTTTGGTATCTTTTTCTTTCGGGCAAGCGAAAGAAAAAGTACACATTTTGCATCAAGGCAAAAGAAAAGTACAACTAATTTTTCATTTAACTATATGAACAAAAACAAAGCCTTGGTGGTGTTCAGCGGAGGGCAGGACTCCACTACTTGCCTGTTTTGGGCAAAACGAGCATTTAAGCATGTGTATGCCTTGAGCTTTCGCTACGGGCAGAAGCATGAGAAAGAAGTGGAGCTGGCACGGGAGATTGCCCGGAAAGCCGGTGTGGACTTTGGCGTGATGGACGTGCCGCTTATCGGGCGGTTGGGACACAATGCGCTGACCGATACGTCTATGCCGATGGACGAGCAGATACCTGACGGGGCTTTCTGTCCCAATACCTTCGTGCCCGGACGTAACCTGTTTTTCCTGAGCATAGCTGCTGTGTATGCACGTGAGCAGGGCATCAATCACCTGGTGACGGGTGTGTCGCAAACAGACTACAGCGGTTATCCCGATTGCAGGGATTCCTTCATCCGCTCGCTCAACGTCACGCTGAACCTTGCCATGGATGAGCAGTTTGTCATTCACACCCCTCTCATGTGGCTGGACAAGGCTGAGACGTGGGCACTGGCCGATGAACTGGGTGTGCTTGACCTGGTGCGCCACGACACGCTGACCTGCTACAACGGCATTCCCGGCGATGGATGCGGACATTGTCCGGCCTGCAAGTTGCGAAGGGAAGGGTTGGAGAAATATTTATTAATGAAGAACAAAGAACTATGACTGAAGAACCAAGAGCACAGCTGTCTTTGTTGGGGCACAAGACGGAATACAAGCAAGACTATGCCCCGGAGGTATTGGAAGCTTTTGACAACAAGCATCCGGAGAACGACTATTGGGTGCGGTTCAACTGCCCGGAGTTCACCAGCCTGTGCCCCATTACGGGTCAACCGGACTTTGCGGAGATACGCATCAGTTACATTCCCGGCGTGAAGATGGTGGAGAGCAAGAGCCTGAAACTCTACTTGTTCAGTTTCCGTAACCACGGCGCCTTCCACGAGGATTGCGTGAACATCATCATGAAGGACCTTATCCGCCTGATGAATCCCAAGTACATCGAGGTGACAGGGCTGTTCACCCCGCGCGGAGGCATCTCCATCTATCCTTACGCCAACTACGGCCGTCCCGGCACGAAGTACGAGCGCATGGCGGAACAGCGGCTGATGAACAGGGAGTAAGTGGTTATATACCTAAATATAGTGATTGACGGGTATTGAGGAAGGCGAGAGAGGCGATAATCGGGGCTGCATAAATACCCAAAAAAAGCGATTGTGGGAGTGCTTCTTTATTCTGACCTTTGCAGCGGAATAATAAGCAAATAGAGCATGAAAACAATCGCACAGATAATAGTAGTAATAGGCCTGATGCTCGTGACGGGCATCGGATACATGCAGGCCCAAGGACACGGAGGCAGGCATCACCGCCACGGCGGACATCGCTCGATCCTCACCGGGAAGGTTTCTTCGGCGGAGGGGGAGGTGATAGACTTCGCCACGGTCTATCTTAAAGGGACTTCTTACGGTGGGGCGACCAATGCCGAGGGACATTATGAACTGAAGGCTCCCGCAGGCGAATATACCTTGGTGGTGTCCGCCATCGGCTATAAGACCACGGAACAAACCGTTATCCTTCGCAGAGGCGAACGTTTGGCGAAGGATTGGACGCTCCACCCCGATGTGCAGCAACTGGACGAGGTCGTAGTGGTCTCCAGTGGGGTGACACGCGTGAAGCGTTCGGCCTTCAACGCCGTGGCGGTAGATGCCACGGAGATGCAGAACACCGCCAAGAGCCTGAGCGACGTATTGGCCAAGGCACCGGGCATGAAGCTCCGCGAGAGTGGGGGAGTAGGCTCGGACATGCAGCTGATGCTGGACGGATTCAGCGGCAAGCACGTGAAGATATTCATCGACGGTGTGCCACAGGAAGGTGCGGGCAAGGCACTTGACCTTAATAACCTGCCCGTCAACTTTGCCGAGCGCATTGAGGTGTATAAAGGCGTGGTACCCGTGGGCTTCGGCACGGACGCACTGGGCGGTGTGGTCAACATCGTCACCAACAAGCAACGCCGCCGCTGGCACGTGGACGCTTCCTACAGCTATGGCTCGTTCAACACCCACAAGAGCTACGTCAACTTCGGACAGACGCTGAAGAAGGGCTTTATGTACGAGGTGAACGCCTTCCAGAACTATTCGGACAATGACTACTATATAGACAACTACATTACCGAGTTTGGCGAGGACGGAAGCGAGAGCACCGACACCAAGAAAATCTATCACGTGAAGCGATTTAATGACACTTTCCACAACGAGGCGGTCATTGGCAAAATCGGCGTGGTGGATAAGTCGTGGGCGGACCGACTGGCCTTGGGCTTCAACTACTCCAATTATTACAAGGAGATACAGACGGGCGTGTACCAATACATCGTCTTCGGGCAGAAGCACCGCAAGGGACACTCCTTTACGCCCTCGCTGGAGTACACCAAGCGCAACCTCTTCACCCGCGGACTGGACGTGGTGGCTACCGCCAACTACAACCACAACCTGACGCAGAACATCGACACCGCCACCTATAAATACAACTGGCTGGGCGAAAGCAAGTACACCGGCACGCCCGGTGAGCAGTCCTACCAGAACAGTGAATCGAAGAATCTCAACTGGAACGCCACTTTTACGGCCAACTACCGCATCAGCCGGGCACACACCGTGACGCTGAACCACGTGCTGAGCACCTTTAAGCGGACGAGCCGCAGCTACGTGGAGGGCAGCAACAAGCTGTCGGACTTCAGTATTCCCAAGGTGACGCGCAAGAACATCACCGGACTGTCCTACCGCCTGATGCCCACCGAGAAGTGGAACCTCTCCGCCTTCGGCAAATACTATAACCAATATAACAAAGGCCCCGTGTCGCAAAGTTCGGACGGCATCGGTGACTATGTCAGCATGACCCAGCGCGTCAGCTCCCTGGGCTACGGTGCGGCGGGCACGTACTTCATCCTTGATGGTTTGCAAGCCAAACTTTCCTACGAGAAAGCCTACCGCCTGCCCACGACCGACGAGTTGTTTGGAGACGAAGACCTCGAAGCCGGACGTGCCGATCTGCGCCCCGAGAAGAGCGACAACATCAACGTCAACCTCAGTTATAATCATCAGTTTGGCAAGCACGGCCTCTACCTGGAGGGCAGCTTCATCTACCGCGACACGCGCGACTACATCCAGCGCGGACTGGATCGTGTGGGCGGCATGAGCTTCGGCTACTACGAGAATCACGGGCGTGTCAAGACCAAGGGTTTCAATGTTTCCGCACGCTACAGTTACGGCCGATGGCTCAATATCGGAGGCACGTTCAACCAGACCAACATACGCGACAACGAACGTTATGTGGCGGGCGGTACGCAACAGGAGAGCCTCACCTACGGACAGCGCATGCCCAATCAGCCGTACATGTACGCCAACTTCGACGCCACCCTGACGTGGCACGACCTGTGGGGCAAAGGCAACGTGCTGACGCTGACCTACGACGGCTTCTACCAGCACGACTTCCCCCTCTACTGGGAAGCCTTCGGTGACGCGTCGACCAAGAGCCGCGTGCCCGAACAGCTGTCGCACAACCTCACGTTGGGTTACTCGCTGAAGAACGGACGCTACAACCTGTCTTTCGAGTGCCGCAACCTGACTGATGCCAAGCTCTACGACAACTTCAGCCTACAGAAAGCCGGACGGGCATTCTACGGCAAGGTGCGTGTGTATTTTGGCGGATGATGGAGAAATAAAATAACCCTTTAAAATAGAAAAACAATGAAGAAGTATTATGCATGGGCTTTTGCTGCGGCCCTCACCACAGGCAGCTTATTTACCGCATGCGATGAGAACAGTGAACTCTTGCCGGATGATCCCCAACAGGGCGAGGCCCTCAGCCGATACGTAGTGGCCGCTCAGTCGGGGGGCAGCAGCAGTACCGCCATGTACTTGGCTACCAGCGAGACCTTGGACGAAGGCACTCTCTCTACCGTAGGCAACGGTTTGGAAACAGAGAGCGGTTCGAACCTCATCTTCTATAAGGACGCTTATCTGTTTAACTTCCAATACAATGACGGCGGACAGGGTACAGCCTTCGCTTACGCTCTCAACGCACAGACGGGCAAAGCGGAAGAAGTACGCCGCTATACGTTCAACCGTACGACCACTTACGGCACATGGGGTGACAATGTCATCACCGCTTCTACCAATGTGGGTAGCGAAGAACACGTGACGAACGAGGCGGGCGAAGCGCTCTATGCCAAATATCTCCAGTTCAACTACCTGAGCGTACTCGATGCCTCTACCCGCACGGGTAGCCGTCTGGCAGAGAACTTCCTGGGCAACGGTGAAAGCGTCTCCTTCGCGGGCTTCGTGGAGGCCAACGGCAAGCTCTATACGTCTGTGGTGCCGATGGGCATGAGCCACTACGGCGTGGTGAAGTATCCCGACTTGGTGAGCGACCCCAAGCTGGTGACCGACCACACGGGCGGAAGCGGCTCGGGCAGCTATACACCGGGACAGATACCTGCTACGCAATATCCGGACAGTGCCTTCGTTGCTATCTATAGCGGCGATTCGTTCGACGAGACTCCTGTCATTGCCCGCACAGGTAAGATTGGCTTCGCCAGCGGACGCATGCGCTCGCAATATTACCAGACCATCTGGGCGGCGGACAACGGCGACATCTACGTGTTCTCTCCCGGCTTCGGACGTACCGCCAAGGCAGAATCGACCGTAGAGGCAGAGGACGGTACACATATATTATATAAGGTAGAAGGCAAGTTACCCTCCGGTGTGGCACGCATCAAGGCAGGCGAGACCGCATTCGATGAGTCTTATTACGTCAACCTGGAGGAGCAAGGCAACGGCAATCCGATGTTCCGCTGTTGGCACATCACCGAAGACTACTTCCTCTTGCAGATGTACAGCAAGGGTGCGGCGGACATGATAGCCAACTCCACCAAGGCGGAGCGCAGTGAGCTGGCCATCTTTCAGGGCAGTACGCAGAAGCTCACGGTGCTGACTGAAGGTATGCCCGAGAAGGCCCTCATCTCCAGCTTTGGCACTCCGTACAGCGACGGTGGTTACGCTTACATCCCTGTAGTGACGACCGACGGAGCCCAGCCAGCCATTTATAAGATTGACCCCCAAGCAGCCACGGCCACGAAAGGCATTACCATCGAGGCGAACAGCGTGACGGCATTGGGTAAACTGAGTGCGACAGTAGAGTAAATGGGAATTTAGCGGGCTTTGCCCGCAATGTTCAATGGTTAATGATTAATGGTTAATGGGCGCGCATGAGTCCTTTTACCACGTATTAACCATTAACCATTGACCATTAACCATTGCAGCCTTCGGCTGCTAAATTATCATTCAACTATCGATCATGAAGCCTTTTTTCCGTAAATTGCACCTGTGGCTCTCCCTGCCCTTCGGCGTCATTATTACGCTGTTGTGCTTTTCGGGCGCCATGCTGGTGTTTGAGCAAGAAATTACCGTGTGGGTTCGTTCGGACTTGTATCGTGTGGAGCCTGTCGGTCAACGGGCATTGACGCCGGAAGAAGCGGAGGCACTGGTGGCCGCTACACTGTCCGAAGGCGTCAAGGTGAAAGGAGTGACCGTATCTCCCGACCCCGCACGTTCCTATCAAGTGAACCTTTCCAAGCCCAAGAGTGCCGCTGTGTTTGTCAATCCTTATACGGGCGAGGTGCTGGGCAAGTATGAACGTCTGCCGTTCTTCCAGACGATGTTCCGCCTGCACCGTTGGCTGATGGGTAAGCATCCGCGGCAGGTCGAGGGCATCGCTTGGGGTAAAATGATTGTGGGAGTCAGCACGTTGTTGTTCGTGTTCGTGCTTCTGTCGGGAGTCGTCATTTGGTGGCCCCGCACACGCAAGGCGTTGAAGAACAGTCTGAAGCTCCCTGTTCGCAAGGGTTGGCGTCGCTTTTGGTACGGCTTGCATGTGGCGGGTGGCATGTATGCCCTCATCCTGTTGCTGATTATGGCCGTGACGGGGCTGACATGCTCCTTCAGCTGGTTCCGCGAGTGGTTTTACGATTTCTTCGGCGTGGACAAGCGTTGGGTCTATGGCGTACATGTAGGCAGTTTCGGCGGGATGTTTACGCGTGTGTTGTGGTTTCTGGCCGCTCTGTTGGGCGCTACACTTCCGTTGACCGGATATTACTTGTGGTGGAAACGCATCCGGCGGAGGCGGTGAGGATATACTTATAGCAAGAAAGGCGCGGAAATTCCGCGCCTTTCTTGCTATAGATAAACGGTAGGCGATTATTTTCCAATGATCTGATTCACCATGGCTTCCGTCCCGTTGAACGGGCCGTGGGCCTGCAGCTTGAGGGTACACATGGCGGCGGCGAAGCATCCGGCTTCCTGGTAAGAAGCTCCCCGGCTGCGTTTGTACAGATAGCCGGCCATGTAAGTGTCTCCGCATCCGGTGGCGTCCACTACTTGCAGCGTAGGGTAGGCGGGAATGTCGTAGAATTGTCCGCCGGTGTAGATGAGCGAGCCTTTGTCACCTAAAGTCAGGAGCACCGTCTTCACGCCCCAGTCGGCAATGAGCAGGGCGGCCTCATGCGGTTCGGCACATCCCGTCAGCACCTCCATCTCGCTTTCGTTGGCCTTTAGCGTATGAATGTATTTCAGCGCCTCTTTTTTCTCAGCCCAGTCTACGGGAAACACTTTCTCGTCTTCCACTTTGCGCAGGAAGCCTTGTACGTCGGCTGCCAGTGTGCTTCGGCCGGCCAGGTATTTGATGACTTCCAGTGAGAAGTCGTCGGCCAGCAAGGTGCCCAAGTGGATGATATCGGCTTGTATCTTCTCTAAATCGGCAATGCGGAAAGGATCGGCCTGTGCGGTGACCCGTTGGCGGCGTTCGTTGGGATTGTCGCCGTAGATGTTCTCAAAACTATGGGAATGTGTGGTAGGCAGGAGGTTGACTTCTATGCCGTCTCGGCGGATGTCTTCGGCAGCTTCCCGGTCCTCGTCGGCCAATGCCGTTACCAACAGGAAACCTTCGGGATTGAGTTGCTTGATGGCTTTGGCGAAATAGAAAGCCGTGCCTCCGGGCATATAAACGGTATTGCCGGGCGTTACAATTTTGTCACGGGTGATGTACCCGATGCAGCATAACTTATGATTCATTTTTTTCTCTATTCTCTTGTTTTCGGGCTGCAAAGGTACACATTTATTTGATTTTAGCTCTGAAAACTCAACAACTTTGTTCAGTTTTCCGGTAAAAAACCGGAAATGCCGGGGGAGGACGGAATGACACGCGCCATTTTTTGCTTCTCATCCACCGAATTTCGGACTACAAGCATGCGGGGAGAGGCGGTAATGCGGGTAGCGGTGGCGTCGGGAGCAGGAAAGCTGCCTGTAGCCATGCGTACCAGTATGGGTTGCATCAGCGGGTCTGTTTCCGTTCCCAGTTCGCCCAGGTTGCTTCCATAGGGTTCGGACTGTGTGTAGTCGGCGGGAAGCCCTTCTGTGCCATAGTCCTTATACCCCTCAGCGTTACTCAGATAAAAAGTGGTGAGCCAGAACTCAAGCTCAGGGTATTGGTCGTTGGTGTAGAGGGCTTGTGCCACGTTTTTGCCGAAAGTAGCTTCGCCCACCTGATAGAGGTTCCCCGTCATGTAGGGACGCAGGCAGTTGATGATTATTTCCGCGGCGGAAGCCGTGTTTCCGGAGGTGATGACATAGAGATTCTGATAGCTCAGGGAATTTCCACCGGGCAGCAGAGTTGCGTCGAACGTATAAGTCTCGGTGAGATTCAGCTTGTCGTTGCTTGTCATCTGGAGCATGGTCTGTCCGAGGGCGTTCTGCGGAGCCAGCAAGGTGCCTACCACTTGTGCGGTGGACACATATCCGCCGGGGTTGTAGCGCAGATCCAGAATGATGTCATCGGGCTGTGCGGATGCCAGTTGGCTGTACAGAGACTGCCATTGGGGAATTTCTTCTTCGCCAAATTCGTTGTATAGGATATAGGCCGCTCTGCGATTGCCCGTGTCGATAAGGCTTGTCTTCAGCAGGTGCTGTATCTCGACGATGCGGGGTGCGGGCATCTGTATGGTGCCGATGGTGTCCATTTCTCCCGTTTCGGCTTGATAGCTTCCCAGGGTAAACAGATGGGCGGTGGTGGGGCTGGTGACATATTTGGCATAGTCACCGGCATTTATCTTCACGCTGTCCGCCCCGATGATGAGGTCGCCCCGTTTCAGTCCGGCTTCTTCGGCCGGTGATTGCGGTTGTGTGTAGAGCACTTGCAGGGCATAGTCGTTTTGGGGCGTCTGTAGCATCACGGCTTCGAAGCCGAAGGTGGGGGCGTCACTCAGCGAACGGGTGGAGGCGGTCTCTACCGAGTCTATATGCGAATATATCACACCGTTTTTCCCGTCTTTCTCGGATGCCGCGGCACTCAGAAACTCCGCCGGCTGTAAGAAAAAATCCAGCTCACTTTCTTCCGGAACGTCCTGATAATACAGATAATATTCCTGCATGGTCGTGTAAATCCAGCTTTTGGAGCCTATCAGTGCGTAGTATTCACCGCTACGGTCCTGCCAGCACGAGGTGAAGACTGTCAGCAGCATCAGGCATCCGGTTATCAGGTAGAAAGAAGTCGTTCGTTTCATAAGTCTTGAGTTTGTAACGGTCGCAAAGATACGCATTTTCGGCCAAGTTCTTTCTTTTCTTCCGATATTCATATTTCTTAGGAAAGAAACGTTGATGAAATGGTTCGGTGGGCTGATTTCTCTTTTTTTTGGATAAATCTGAAAAAAAAGAACCAATAATGTGCTATATAACATAAAAATAGCTATCTTTGTCGCGAAAATAAAAACTGAATTCGCATGGCGAATCGTTTTATGGCATGTTTAATTTAAAATTGAATGAAAATGTTGAAAGAAAAAGCTGGTGAAACAGCAGGTAAAATTTGGAACGCACTGAATGAAACAGAAGGCTTGACTGCTAAACAAATCAAGAAAGCGACAAAGCTGGTTGACAAAGATTTGTATTTGGGTCTCGGCTGGTTGCTGAGAGAAGACAAGATCTCTACGGCCGAAGTGGAAGGTGAATTGTTTGTGAAGCTGAATTAAGAAGAAATATTTGTTAGTAGGACTATCAAAAGAATGCGTTGGCGCCGGAGAAAGGCGGCTGACGCATTCTTTTTTTGTGCCCGTTTATGCGAAGATGCGTCGGACTCTTTGCCTGACAGATTTATAAATTCGCTTTTTTTCCGTATATTTGCGCCGCTTTTATTTATATAACTATCACAATGAAGAATATACGCAACTTTTGTATCATAGCCCACATTGACCACGGGAAATCGACTCTGGCAGACAGACTGCTGGAATTTACCAATACCATACAAGTCACCGAAGGACAGATGTTGGATGATATGGACCTGGAACGTGAGCGAGGCATCACGATCAAGAGCCATGCCATCCAGATGGAGTATGTGTACAAGGGCGAGAAGTATATCCTGAACCTGATTGACACCCCGGGACACGTGGACTTCTCCTATGAAGTGTCGCGCTCCATTGCCGCCTGTGAAGGGGCGCTGCTCATTGTCGACGCCTCGCAGGGCGTGCAGGCACAGACCATCTCGAACCTCTATATGGCCATTGAGCACGACCTGGAGATTATCCCCGTCATCAACAAATGTGACATGCCCAGTGCCATGCCGGACGAAGTGGAGGACGAGATTGTGGAGCTGCTGGGCTGCAAACGTGAAGAGATTATCCGTGCATCGGGCAAGACGGGCATGGGCGTGGAGGAAATCCTGGCGGCCGTTATCGAACGCATTCCCCATCCCGAAGGCGACGAGAACGCACCGCTTCAGGCGCTGATTTTCGACTCGGTGTTCAACTCTTTCCGCGGTATCATCGCCTACTTCAAGATAGAGAACGGAATCATCCGCAAGGGTGACAAGGTGAAGTTCTTCAATACAGGCAAGGAATATGACGCCGACGAGGTGGGTGTGCTGAAGATGGACATGGTGCCGCGCAACGAACTGCGTACAGGCGACGTGGGTTACATCATTTCGGGCATCAAGACCTCGCGCGAGGTGAAGGTGGGTGATACCATCACGCACATTGCCCGTCCGTGCGACAAGGCTATCGAGGGATTTGAGGAAGTGAAGCCGATGGTCTTTGCCGGCGTATATCCCATCGAGGCGGAGGACTTCGAGGACCTGCGTTCGTCACTGGAAAAGCTTCAGCTGAACGATGCGTCGCTGACGTTCCAGCCCGAGTCATCCCTGGCCTTGGGCTTCGGTTTCCGATGCGGCTTCCTGGGCCTGCTCCACATGGAGATTATACAGGAACGTCTGGACCGTGAGTTCGGGATGAACGTCATCACCACCGTGCCCAACGTTTCCTACCGCGTGTTCGACAAGCAAGGACACGTCATGGAGGTGCATAACCCCGGAAGCATGCCCGACATCACGCTGATAGACCACATTGAAGAACCATATATCCGTGCTTCGGTCATCACCGCCACCGACTACATCGGTCCCATCATGACCCTCTGCTTGGGCAAGCGTGGCGAACTGGTGAAGCAGGAATACATCTCCGGCAACCGTGTGGAAATCTATTACGACATGCCGCTGGGTGAGATTGTCATTGACTTCTATGATAAATTGAAGAGCATCTCCAAGGGTTATGCCTCGTTTGACTATCACGCCAACGGCTTCCGTCCGTCCAAGCTGGTGAAGCTGGACATCCTGCTCAACGGTGAGCCGGTGGATGCCTTGTCCACGCTGACCCACTTTGACAACGCTTACGACCTGGGTCGCCGCATGTGTGAGAAGCTGAAGGAACTCATCCCGTGCCAGCAGTTCGAGATTGCCATCCAGGCAGCCATCGGTGCCAAGATTATTGCCCGCGAGACCATCAAGGCCGTGCGCAAGGACGTGACGGCCAAGTGTTACGGTGGCGACGTGAGCCGCAAGCGCAAGTTGCTGGAGAAGCAGAAGCGAGGCAAGAAGCGCATGAAGCAGATTGGCAATGTGGAAGTGCCGCAGAAAGCCTTCCTGGCTGTGCTGAAGCTGGATTGACGCACGCTTCCTTTATTCTCTGATTCGTATCAGCGCATTCGCCACGATGGCGGTCAGTCCGCCCGTGGTGATGCCCGACGCAAAGATGTTGCGCAGTGTTTCGGGCAGTTGGCACAGGATGTCGGGCACCAGTTCGACGCTCAGTCCCAGCGCGAAGCTGACGGCAATGACCAGTGTGGCCTTGCGGTTCATCTCCTGCGAGGCGATGATGCGGATGCCGGCTGCCGCTACCGTGCCGAACATCAGCAGCGTGGCACCGCCCAATACCGGTTCGGGCATCAGCGAGAACACCAGTCCCACGGCCGGGAAGAGTCCCAGCAGTACAAGCATTCCGGCAATGTAGTAACCCACGTATCGGCTGGCCACGCCTGTCAGCTGTATCATGCCGTTGTTCTGTGCGAATACCGAGTTAGGGAAAGCGCAGAGCATCCCCGAAATCATGGAGTTGAAACCGTCGGCAAAGATGCCGCCCGAGGCCCGACGGATGAAGACCTCACCCTCTACCGGCTCGCCCGAAATCATGGAGTTGGCCGTGATGTCACCGTATGCCTCGATGGCCGTGATGACGAAAATCAGGGCCAGTGCCAGTACGGCGGACAGGCTAATGTCCAGTCCGAAGCGGAAGGGGTGGGGGACGGTGACACCGCCGAAGCTCTGTACCGATCCGAAGTCAATCATCCCCATCAGCCACGCCACGACGTAGCCTGTAGCCAGGCCGATGACAATGGAGCTCATGCGCAGGTAGCGGTTGTTGCTGCGGTTGAAGATCAGGATGAGCACCAGCACCAGAGCGGCCAGTCCCACATAGCGCAGGCTGCCGAACGTCCCGTCGGCCTGAGCCGCCGCACCTCCTCCGCAGGCCGTGATGCCCACCTTGATGAGGCTCATGCCGATGAGCGTCACCACGATGCCCGACACGAGCGGAGTGATAATCTTGCGCGTGTACTTCAGCAGGCGGCTGATGATCATCTCTACCGAGGCAGCCGCCATGCACGAGCCGAATACCAGTGCCAGCCCGCCCGTAGTGCCCGCGGCAATGATGGGGCCTATGAACGAGAAGCTGGTGCCCTGGATGCAGAGCAGGCCCGTGCCGATGAACCCGAAGCGGCGGCACTGCACGAAGGTGGCGATGCCCGAGGCGATGAGTGCCATGGACACCAGATAGCCTGTCGTCTCGGTGTCGAGCTTCAAGGCGCCCGAGATGATGAGCGGGGGTGTGATGATTGCCACGAAGATGGCCAGCAGGTGTTGCAGGGCGGCGAAGAAGGCTTCGCGGAAAGGCGGTCGGTCGTTCAGGCCATAGATGAGGCCGTTCTTCGGGGCTGCTTGTTTCTGTTCTTCCATATCTTGAAACTTCTCCGGAGTTTTATCTGATTTTGATTTCGCAGTTGTCCAGACTCTCGATGATGGCCAGGCTCTCCACGTGGATGCCTGCTGCACGCAGTTCGTCGCCTCCGTGCTGGAAAGCCTTTTCGATGATGAAGCCCATGCCGACCAGTTCGGCGTTGGCCTGTTTCACCAGGTCGATGATGCCCTTGGCCGCATTGCCGTTGGCCAGGAAGTCGTCGATGAACAGCACTTTGTCGCCCGGACAGAGAAAGTCGCGGCTCACGCAGACGTCATACGTGCGCTGCTTGGTGAAGGAGAAGACCGAGGTGGTCAGCATGTTCTCCATCGTGCTGGGCTTTTTCTTCTTGGCGAAGACGACGGGCAGTTCGAGCAGGTAGCCCACCATGATGGCGGGGGCGATGCCGCTGGTT
>CALUFR010000089.1 GCA_944319875.1 uncultured Bacteroides sp. | reverse complement strand
CCGCTTGATGGGGAAGATGGGCAGGAAGCTATAAAACTCCGTGCGTACATGGAACATATCGTTCAGGATGAATATCGGCTTGATGCCGGCCGCCATATATTGGTTGGCGCGGAAAGCCTCGTTGTACATAATCTGACTGTGCGGGGTAGGGGCGAACTCGCTGGCTTGCATCATGGTGGCCGAATAGTTGGAAGAAAAGTTTTTCGACGCATACAAGGCTTCGGCCAGCCACCCCAACGTGAAGTGGGAGCTTATCCGGTGGTAGGATTCTTTCTTGTAGGATATCTGCATCCACGAATGCCTGCGCTTAGGAGGTGTCGCCTGCGTGTAGTCTCCGGGGGTAAACCATTCGTGTCCCGTGAATACTTGCGCCACGAGCTGCTCGTTGTAACCCCGTGTGGGGTATTGGCGGGCGATGCTGGTGCTCCCGTAAAACCCGATGCCGCCTCCGATGAGTTTGTAGACGCTTCGGTCGGAGCGGTCGTTCTCAAAGTCGATGACGTTGGACTGGTAATAGTTGTCGGTGAGCTTGCCGTATCCGAAACTGAATTCCACCCGCTTGTTGGCCAGGAACGGGAGAGCCACCATCAGCTTGACGAAACGCTCGTCCTTGGAGTTGAACGAAGGCCGGTTGTTGCGGGAGAAGAGCTTGTCTTTCTTGAAGTAATCGAACGTGCTGAACGAGGCCAGCAGACGGAAGGAGGTAGGCACACGCGTAGGCAGGTCGAGCCGCCCCATCAACTGCACATTATTATATATTTTTCCTATCTGCCCGTCAAGCTGCACTTCCTTGGGATAATAATTGAGGTTGCGGTAGCCTATGCCCAGGTAAATCTGGTTGGAACTGGTTGTGGACACGCTTCCTCCCAGCTTGACATAAAGGTTTCGATCCATCTTGACCTGCAGATACAGGTCGTAGAGACGGGTCTCCGGGTTGTAGACGGCACGTGGCAGAATTTCGGAAATCATATTGTCCGCCAGCAGGCGGAAATAGCCTTTCTTCATCTCCTCGTACGTGAAGATTTCATTTTCGTCGCCGTGAAACTCCTTTTTGATGTACGACTGTTGTTGCGGATTGGCTCCCTGCACATAGATGTTCCGGAAGCGGAGCGGCGGCAGGCTGTCACAGAACGCCTTACGACGGAGGCGTATGCTGTCTGCATCCACGCGACGCGGTATGCGGGCCTTGATGGAGTCCATCAGGCTCATGGTACGGTTATAGCCGATGTCGTGCAGTTCGTCCAGGCGGTCAAAATCCAGCAGATTGACGTCATCATACTTGAACGTCATGAGGATGCCCAGCGAGTCAGGCATGGAATAGTCCGTCTTCTGCATAATCATGTTTTCCAGTTGGCTCATCAGGTTGCCCGTCTTGGGTTTACCGGGATTGGCCGCCACGACGCTTCCTATCATGATATCCGGATGAAAATCATCCATCATGACATCGGTGGGGAAGTTATTGTAGATGCCGCCGTCGTATGCCAGCACGCTGTCCACTTCTATGGGCTTAAACACCAGCGGGAAGCTCATCGAGGCACGCACGGCATCGCCCAGGTCACCGCTTCGCATAATGAGCGGGCGCTTGTTGTACACGTCCGACGCCACACAGCGGAAAGGCACGAACAGCCGGTCGAAGTTGCCTCCGCAAGCGGCCGTGGCCTGTGCGAACAGCTCCACGAATACGACATTCATCTGAATGGGGTTGACCAGGTTGGTGGGCAAGTCTATCTTCGGCTTGGCATGAATGGAGTCTCCTATGTTGAAGCGGAGGTTGACCAGTTCAGGCGTAGGTCTGTTTTGCTTGAAGTAATATTCATATTCGGGTTCCACCTCCCCCGTATACCAGCGCTTGAATTCAGGCGAACGGAGCAGTGCCTCCATGTCGTCCGGCGAGTAGCCCATGGCGTAGAGCGAACCGATAATGGCGCCCATCGAAGTGCCCGTGATGTAATCTATCGGGATGTTGTTTTCCTCCAGCGCACGGATGATGCCGATGTGCGTCATGCCCTTGGCACCGCCACCACTCAGCACAAGCCCTACTTTCTGTGCGCGAAGCACAGAGGGCATGTAGCAAAGTACGCATAACAAGAACATCAGAATTTTTCTCATACAAAAGGCTCCAACAACATAAATGAACGTCCAAATATAAACAAATGTTTTTTAATTCTGTCACATCCGGCGAAGAAAAAACTATTTCTTTCGATGAAAGGGGCAAAAAAGGGGTCATTTGGGGAAGGAGTAGTTAAATGAAAATTTAGCAGCCGAAGGCTGCAATGGTTAATGGTCAATGGTTAATGGTCAATGGTTAATGATTAATGGTTAATGGTTAATGGGCTGCGCATGAGTCCTTTTACCACGTATTAACCATTGACCATTAACCATTGCGGGCAAAGCCCGCTAAATTCCCATTTATCACTTACGTATTCTCCGGAGACCCTCAAAAAAAGAGGATGCATCGCGGGGGATACATCCTCTTTCAAAGTATATAGAAAAGTGTTGAAGGGGCTTATTTGATAAGCTCGATGCTCCGTTTCACGAAGTTGTTGAGCGCTTCGCCTTTCAGCATGCCGTTCTGCAGCAGGGCCAGGTCGATGAGTTGGCGGACAACGGGGTTCTGGGCGGCATAACCGGCCAGAACGGCTTCCTTCTTCGTCTTCAGCTCGTCCCACTTCTTGTCCAGCTCGCTGAGTTCGTCTTTCTCGGCTGTGGGAATTTCCTCCTCCTTCTTGCCTTCGTGGCTCTTCTTCAGGTCGTTGCGGCGCTTGTTGGTGTCGTCCATCGAGAGCTGGATAGGCACAATGTCGGCAGCGCAGGCCTGTTCTTCACCGGCCAGTACCTCCTTTACCAACGGATGGTCGGCGTTGAGCACGAGGTTGAACATGTCGGGCATTTCGCCGTAGAAGCTCATGCCGGCCTGGATGTTGGCCATCTCCTTCATACGGCGCATGTATTCGCTCTGCGTGATCATGACCGGAGCGGCGCTTTCGCCCATACCTTGTGCCACGACGTAGAACTCCGTTTTATCCATCTTGGGCAGCTGGCTCTTGAACATGGCCGAAAGGGCTTCCTGCTTGGCGGCCTCGAGCACTTCGCTCTTCTTGTCTTCCTTCACGATGAGGTTGTCGATGACGTCGCTGTCCACACGGGTGAAGCGTACCTTGTCGAACTTCTGCTCCAGCATGCTCACGACAGCGATGTCCAGCTGGCCGTCCATCAGCAGCACGTTGTAGCCCTTGTTCTTGGCAGCCTCGATGTAGCTGTATTGCTCGTCCTTGTTGTTGGCATACAGATAAATCAGTGTGCTGTCCTTGTCCGTCTGGTTGTCCTTGATGAGTGTCTTATACTCGTCGAAGGTGTATTGCTTGCCGTCGGTATCGGTGAAAAGGGCAAAATCCTTGGCACGTTCGTAGAAATCTTCCTGCGTCAGCATGCCGTAGTTGATAAAGATCTTCAGGTCGTTCCATTTCTCTTCGAACTGCTTGCGGTCGTTCTTGAAGATGGACTGCAGGCGGTCGGACACCTTCTTGGTGATGTAGGTCGAAATCTTCTTGACGTTGGAGTCGCTCTGCAGGTAGGAACGCGACACGTTCAGCGGGATGTCCGGTGAGTCGAGCACACCGTGGAGCAGCGTCAGGAAGTCGGGCACGATGCCTTCCACGGAGTCCGTGACATACACCTGATTACAGTAGAGCTGTATCTTGTTCTTGTTCAGCTCGATGTTGCTCTTCACCTTGGGGAAGTAGAGCACGCCGGTGAGGTGGAACGGATAGTCCACGTTCAGGTGAATCCAGAACAGCGGCTCGTCGGACATGGGATAGAGGTCGCGGTAGAACTTCTTGTAGTCTTCATCTTTCAGCTCGCTGGGCTTGCGGGTCCAGAGCGGCGTAGTGTCGTTGATGACGTTGTCTTCGTCCGTTTCCACTTGCTTGCCGTCCTTCCATTCTTTCTTCTTGCCGAAGGCCACGGGCACGGGCAGGAAGCTGCAATACTTCTTCAGCAGCGTGGAGATGCGGGGTTCTTCCAGGAACTCCTTGCAATCGTCGTCGATGTAGAGGACAATGTCTGTACCGCGGTCGGCCTTGTCACAGTCTTCGATGGTGAACTCAGGACTGCCGTCGCAGGTCCACTTCACGGCTTGTGCGCCTTCCTTGCACGACTTGGTGATGATTTCCACCTTCTTGGCCACCATGAAAGCCGAGTAGAAGCCCAAACCGAAGTGTCCGATGATGGCGTTGGCGTCGTTCTTATATTTCTCGAGGAAGTCGTTAGCGCCCGAGAAGGCAATCTGATTGATGTATTTGTCGATTTCTTCGGCGGTCAGACCCAAACCGCGGTCGGACACGGTGATGGTGTCCTTGCCCAGCGTGACGTGGATGGTCAGGTCGCCCAGCTCACCCTTGTACTCACCGATGGAGGCCAGGGTTTTCAGTTTCTGCGTAGCGTCTACGGCGTTGGACACCAGCTCGCGCAGGAATATTTCGTGATCGCTGTACAAAAACTTTTTGATGACGGGGAAGATGTTCTCTGTCGTTACCCCAATGTTACCTTTTTGCATAATTCAAACAGTATATTACAGGTTTTACTTATTCTTTATCTGTGGGGTGAGAGTACAAAAAAAATGCCAGCCCGCTAAGGACTGACATTTTGTCACAAAAAACAATCCATTATGGATAGCCGGTTTACGGTCAAAGTTTCTGCATCGTCAGTTCGTCCTTGCCGTCTTCGTGGGTCACGCTGACGGTATCGCCCGGCTGTACACCGCCCGAAACAATCAGTTCGGAAAGGCCGTCTTCCAGGTAGTTCTGGATGGCACGCTTCAGCGGACGGGCACCGAACTGCACGTCGTAGCCCTTCGTGGCGAGGAATTTCTTGGCGGCGTCGTCCACTTGGAGGTGGTAGCCGATGCCCTCAAGGCGATCGTACAAGCCTTTCAGCTCGATGTCGACGATGCGCGTGATAGCCTCGAGCGACAACTGGTCGAAGGTGATGATTTCGTCCAGACGGTTCAGGAACTCAGGCGAGAAGGTCTTGTTCAGTGCCTTCTGGATGACGCCGCGCGAGTATTCGCGGTCGTCCGTGCGGTTCTGGGCGGCAAAGCCCACGCCGCGGCCGAACTCCTTGA
>CALUFR010000088.1 GCA_944319875.1 uncultured Bacteroides sp. | reverse complement strand
CCTGCTGGACGAGCGTCGCGGCATCCTGCACGTGCGCCGTCACCTGGCTGCCAGCCCGCTCTTCAAGGGTATCCCCAACTTCCGCGAGACGCGCATCGCCATGCTCCGGGCCGAGACGCAGGCGGAGTTGTTGGAGATATTCCGGCGGATTGAACCGTTGTTGGGGATAAAGCCTTGCCGAAAAATGGTCACTTCCTCCAATGACTGATGATTAGAATGGGATTGTCCTCCTCTTCCAATTCGGACAGCAGGCGGATGCCGTCCGTGCCTAATATCTCTTGGCGTTGGTCGGGCGAAAGCTGTTTGTAGGCATAAAGCAGGTCGGCGGGGGATACCATCGTGATGAACTTGTTGCCGTGAGCTGCTTTCATTTGCCCGAAGGGGAGAGCCGGGAAAAGGTCATTCTTGATGTTTTCGGTTAGCCATAACTTGTGGCATTGTTTCTCGTAGATGGCGTAGTGATGTACGTGTTTTTTTAAATAGACGAAGTATAAGGCAATATCATTCTCATAGAATTCACCGGGGAAGAGCAGATACTTGCGTTGGGTATTCTCGTCCGTAAATTGTTTCCAATTTTCTTCCCACAAATAGCTTTCAGGCAACGTGTGCTCCTTGAAGTCGATGTGATACTTGGGGGTAATGGTACCAGTGGGGCTTATGGCATACAAATTTCCGGAGAGTGGCGGGTGATACAGAATGATGGAATCGTTTCCCTGGAAATTCTCCGAGACCCAAATGCTGGCATATTTCTTAGGCTTGCGGTAAAATCCCCTTTTCGTTACGTGGTCGGTGGAGTCGGACAGCAGGACTGAGTATCCTACCAGGTTTTTCAGGTGGAAATTGTCTGCATCAAGGGTATGCCAGGCAAAAGTAGAATCATTGAAGGCATGCATCCCTATGCCGAAAAACGGCACGGGGCGGTCGCCCAGAAATTTCCCAGCGGTAGTAAATGTGGAAAGTCGGTGGGCAAATTGGTCATAGACGTATATTTTGTCTTGGCTTACGGAGAAGTCTGTCGGTTCGTTAAATTCTCCCGGTCCTTGCCCGACGTTTCCTATTTTCCGCAAGAAGATTCCATCCGTTGAGAAGGCATAAATGCCTCGGCTCTTTTTCCTGTCCATGATATAAATGACGCTGTCGCAGAGCATTAACTTGTCCACACTGCCAATCAGGGCATCGGAGGTGGTTTCCAGTCGTATATACGAAATGGAGTCAGCCCAAGTGCTTAACGGTAAGATTTTGTTCTCTGCTGCCATATCCACGACAATCTCCCTGGGCGGTTCATTGTCCAGGGTCATGTTTTGGGCAGACTTTTCGATGGTTTGTGTGTCAATTCCTTCAAAAACTTGTACTGTCGTTTTCTTGGATTGGCAGGAGAAGAGTAAAGAAAGTAGGAGTAAAAGGAAGAAAATTGTTTTCATTGTCATACATTTTTACGAGAGGGGACTTCCCATATTCTAATTGGTGAACTGAGCCAATAGTAACCAAACCAGTAACTGGTCATTATGTAGCTATTGGCTCTATTTGTATGTAATTAACAACCGGCTGGTGCTAAACACCAACCACTACCGCTACCACAGACATCAGCCCAATATGTAGTGGTGACAGTATAAGTTAAAACATAATCGAACCCAATAGTTCTTGTGCATTGTACGCGGTATTCTTTCCAATTCGTTAAAGGCCACCCTATTTCATATTCATCCGCAGCCAATGCCTCCGCGTTGGCCAACGCCAAGCCGGACAATTTCGGCTCATTGTACTTCTGCACGGCGTAATGCGTGCTGACTCCTGCCGCTCCCAAAATGAGTGCGGCGATGATAGCTTTTCTTCTCTTCATGATGGTAATGATTTATATGTTCTCTTATAGCTTCGAGCCTTGCTTTTCCCTTTATTCCAAATGGAAAGTTCCTTCATACTTTCCTTTATCGATATCCAGTGTCAGGGTAAATTCCCCTCTTTCTTGTGCATCTAACGTGAAAGAATGACCACCCACTGCATCAGCTTCATAAACGACAAATCCTTCCGCATCGGTTACCATGATGGTGATGTTTTCATTAGGATCATGCGTGTAAATACGGATGAGGTTTCCGTCTTGTTGAGCGGAGGGAGCCAACGAGATGGAACGTCGGTCATATCCTTTTTCTGCGTGCTTGTGGTCGGTGGATGCGTGCAGGATGATTTCTACTGGTACAGCAAAAGCGGTCGTGCTGAACAATGTGGTCAGTGCAAATACTAATGCTAAGGACGATAACTTTTTCATGTCTTCTATGTTTAATGGTTTTGTGCCCGCAAAGTTATCGGTTCTTTTCGGATGCAACCAAAATGTGGTTTGCAAAGTACTATTCAGTTGCTATTCAATGTCCCCATAGCTTGTCTCGGCAAGTATTCATTTGCTATTCAAAACCGGGCGTAAACCGCTTATAATGAACGGATAAACTCGTCCCAATCCTTGGGCGAGGCTTTCTCCTTCTTCAGGGTGCGTTCCGCCATCCGTCTGCGCCAGGTGGTGATGCTTTGTATGGGCTTGCCGGTCAGTACGCTTATTTCAGCGGGTGTGAATCCGGCTTTCAGCAGGGTGTTGATGCGGTGTCCTTCGCATTTGATGGAGAGGTTGAGCTGGTGGAGTTCCTGTTGAAAGTGAGGGTAGTATTTGTCCACCAGCGCATATAGTTCTTCCCACTCATGGGTTGTCACGCTGGCTTTTCCGTTGGGAGCCTGTGCTTTCTGTTTCAAGGTGAGGTATATGTGCTCGTTGCGCAGACAGCACTCAATATCTTTGCGCTTTTCTTGCTTAAGCTCGGCTTCCCGTTTGAGGAGTGACAGGAGTTCCTTTTTCCTTTGCAGTTCAAGGATGATGGCAGATTTCTCTTGTTGGGCGGTGGCCAGTTGATGTTCCAAGTTTTGTAGCTGTTCTTCCTTTTGTTGTAAGTATTGGAGATTGTATTGTTCTGCTTTTTTCCGTAATTGTTCAAGTCTGTACAGTTGTACTTGGTGTTCCATGTCCTTGCGTTTCTTGTATTGCCGATAGGCCATGAACGAGAGTGCCAGGAGAATGAATGCGCCTGATAGGAGCAGTAGACCTTGCCTTTGTCTGGCGTTGGCTTTTTGTAACCTTGCCTTCTCTTTCTCGTGCATTTGGCGGTTATATATTGCGTATGCGAGCCGGGTACTTTCGGTCTGTGTGATGCGTGCCAGTGAGTCGCCGTATGCCAGATAGGCGTCCAGATAGTCTGAGGCTTGCTTGGTTCGTCCTTCTTGGCAAGCTATGAGCGTCAGTTGCTGGGCGGCTATCTTCTTGGCATAGATGGTGCCACAGTCCATCAGGCGGGTGTAATACCAAGTGGCGGAATCTGTCTGACCGGTTTGGTAATAATAGCGGGCAGCCAGGGAGTAAATGGCACTTTGGTCGGGAGGGAAAATGTCCGTCAGGAGTTGGGGCAAGAGCGTGTGGGTGGAGTCCGGGAGGTCTTCGTCCAGGTAGAAGCTTGCCAACTGGAGCTGGATGTGTTTGATGAGTTTATTCTGTTGGAGGGCAGTGCTAACTAGGTATGCCTTACGGTAATACTGCAATGCGCTGTCCGGTTGATGCAGGCTACGGTAGACCCATGCCAGGTCGTTCAGCCCATGGGCAATGCCGATGCTGTCTTTTAATGCTATGTCATACGCCAGACTCTTTGTATACATTTCCAATGCTTCCGGATACATGTCTTGGTAGAAAAACAGCGTTCCCATCTGCGACAATGCTTTGCTTCGCAGAGGGATCATTTTGTCTTTCGGCAAGGTCTCCAATGCCTTGTTGAAGTACTCCAATGCGTGCGGGGCATAGCCCAGGTCAGCTTCCACGCGGGCGGCATAATAGTAGGCTTCAGGCAGGTGAATTTTGTCGCCTTGGCGTTCATAGTAGTCCAATACGGCCAAGGCCAGACTGTCCGACGTGTGGGGAATATAGGCTTTGTCCTGCGCTTTGATGCGTAATAGTTGGTAGTACATCTGCGTGGGCAAGTTTTCTTCGGCCATTTCGGCATATAGGGTGTTCAGCAGACTGATGGCACTGTCCGGATTGGTTTCAGTCAGGCTTTCTGCCATGGATAATTGCTGGGGGACGCGTTCCGATTGGCAGGCAGCAAGGAACGTCAGCAAAAAGGCCATATATAGAGTGATTGCAGGTTTCATGGCACAAATTTATATAAAATGATCCGTAATATCATGCTGATGATGCGTAAACAGGAAACTTTTTCTTGTTTTGTTGCTGGAGATGTTCCGGCGGATTGAACCGTTGCTGGGAATTGTGCCGGAGTGAGGCCATAAAAAAAGGGCTCCGCCGAGCCCTGCATTTTGTTAACCTTAAATCTAATACTATGAAAAAAATCACGGTGCGAAAGTACGGCTTTCTTTCCAATCGTGCAAGCTTTCCCTGTATTTTTATTCACGCATTAATTCTATTTAAAAGTTCAGGCGGGAGTTTGCTTACACATGCCCTCCTAAAAGACTCCGTTTGCTGATAGATTGTTCCTTCGGTTATTCATTCCGTTTTGTCGGCCGGCCGGCCTGGTCACCGGGTTGGCACAAAAAAGAACCCCCTCCTGCGGGAATGATCCTTGCAGGAGAGGGCCTCTGTTGATATTAATCAAATGAAGAAAGGAGTCTTGATTAATCTTTCAGCTTGGCACGGATGAAGTCGCGGTTCAGGCGGGCGATGTTGCTGATGGAAACATTCTTCGGGCATTCAGCCTCGCAGGCGCGGGTGTTGGTGCAGTTGCCGAAGCCCAGTTCGTCCATCTTGG
>CALUFR010000087.1 GCA_944319875.1 uncultured Bacteroides sp. | reverse complement strand
TGTTTCGGAGAAAAGGATTATAGAGGAGGATGAAACAGCTTCTTTCACATCCTCAAGTGGCTGTTTACGTCTCTCAAGTGGCACTTTACGTCTCTCAAGTGGCACTTTACGACGCTCAAGTGGCACTTGAGGAGTACAAACAAAGGCCGTGCTTCCTTAGGTTGTGACACCGTGCTTCGTCACACCCTGACGGCACGTGTCGTGAGGGGGTAACGGCACGTGTCGTTTCAATCGCATGCAACTTAAAGACAGATTGCATACAACTTAAAAGCAGGATGCAGATGTTTTAGAGTCAGAATGCAGGCACTATCTGAAACAGCTGAAAAATAAGGTAAGGCAGGCATTGTACATCGTAGCGGAAGTTAGAAAAATGCCTGAAAACAAGGGTTTGTATTAAACGTGTATGTGGAATGAAACGTCCGTGCATGCCTGTATTGAGGCGAAAACGCTATGTTTGCACATATCAAATAACCTCAGTGTCTAACCATAAAAAAGAAAAACATGAAAAGAACTTTTATTTTCTTTTTGATGCTGTGCAGCTGTTTTCTTATCTATGCCCAGCATCTCAGTATTACAGGTAAAGTTTCAGACAGGCAGGGTGAACCAATCATTGGTGCCAGTGTGCTTGTCAAAGGCACTTCCAACGGTGTGATTACTAACATTGACGGTAATTTTAACCTGAAGGATGTGCCGGCTGATGCATTCTTGTCGGTTTCTTACATCGGTTATAAAGATGTAGAAGTCAAAATCAATTCTTCACAGACATCTTATATGATTACGCTGGAAGAGGACAACCAGATGCTCGACGAGGTGGTTGTAGTAGGTTTCGGTACGCAGAAGAAGGTCAACCTGACCGGTGCCGTGGCCACGGTGGACAATAAGAAACTGGAAGCCCGTCCGGTAACTTCGGTGGGTCAGGCTTTGCAAGGCGTCGTGCCGGGACTTAATGTCAGCGTGCCAAACGCCGGTGGTAAGCTGGACGCCAACCCTTCGCTCAACATCCGTGGTACCGGTAACTTGGGCACCGGGTCAAGCGCTTCTCCGCTGGTCTTGATTGACGGTGTGGCAGGTGATATCAACCAGCTGAACCCGCAAGACATTGACAACATCTCCGTCTTGATGGATGCCGCTTCGGCCGCCATCTACGGTTCGCGTGCGCCGTTCGGTGTCATCTTGGTGACGACCAAGAAAGGCAAGCAGGGCAAGACGAATATCTCTTATTCCAACAACCTCCGTTGGTCTCGTCCCACCAATATCCCGGACATGCTGGACGCTTATACCTTTGCCCAGTACTTCAACCGTGCCATTGACAACAAAGGATCGGGTGAAGCCCATTTCTTCTCGGACATTACGATGGATCGCATCCAGCAGTACATGAACGGAGAGATTACGACTACGGCAGATCCCTCGCTTTCGCAGGCTGGCAACTGTTTCGCTTTCAACCAGAACTCCAATGACAACCAGAACTGGCCGCGTAACTTTATTGACAAGACGGCTTTCGGACATGAACATAACCTGAGCGTGTCCGGAGGTAACGACAAGATTCAGTATTACGTTTCCGGTTCGTTTATGAGCCAGGACGGACAGATGAATTATGCGGACGACAACAAGAAACGTTACAACGCCAGCGCACGCATCAGTGCGGAAATCACAAAGTGGATGCGTCTGGAGTTCAACAGCCGTTTCATCCGTGAGGACATCGGGATGCCTACTTTCCTGAAGATGTATGGCGACCGTTTCTTCGCTGAAACGACCAAGCTGCACCCCAACATGCCGCTGTATGACAACAACGGACACTACACCCGTAACCCTAAATTGATGCAGCTCACTTCCGGCGGACGTTCCAATACGCAGGACGATACTTACTTTACACAAGGTAGCTTGATCTTGACTCCGGTCAAGGGATTGACTATCCATGGTGACCTGGCTTTGCGTACAGGCAGCTATGAACATGTTTACAACGTGGCTAAGGTGTTCTTGTATGACAAGGAGAATAATCCCGTGCCCGAACAGTGGTTGGGCGGTGACCCGGACTTGGCCGCCGGCAAGACTTGGGCTTACAGCGAACAGCAGCGTGAGACGATGATTACTTCTTCCGCTTATGCGGACTACTCGCTGAACTTCCTGGAAGACCACAACCTGAAGGTGATGGTCGGTATGAACAGCGAAAGCTACCGTTATAATAATGTATGGGCAAAACGCGCCGACGTGATGAATGACCAAAATCCGGACATCAATACTTCTACCGGCACGCAGAGTAACTACGGTTACCGGGGCGAGTGGTCTTCACTGGGTTATTTCGGACGTCTGAACTATGACTATGCCGGACGCTACCTCTTCGAGTTCAACATCCGTCGTGACGGTTCTTCCCGTTTCCGTGGTGACCAGCGTTGGGCTACCTTCCCGTCTGTATCCGTTGGTTGGAACATCGCCCGCGAATCTTTCTGGGAGCCGTTGAGCAAATGGGTGAACCTGTTGAAGCCCCGCTTCTCTTACGGTAGCCTGGGTAACCAGAACACCAACTCCTATTATCCCACTTACGCTATTCAGAACATTACGGTAGGTACTCCGGATGCCGGCGGACGCTGGTTGTTTGATGCCGCCAACAAGTCTAATATTGCGGGTGCACCGGGTTTGGTCAGCTCCTTGCTGACGTGGGAACGCGTGTACAGTTATAACTATGGTGTGGATTTCGGAGCGTTCGACAATCGTCTGAGCGGTTACTTCAACTACTTCATCCGTGACACGGAAGACATGGTAGGTCCCGCACAGGAAATCTCGCCCATCGTAGGAGCTTCCGCTCCCAATCGCAACAATACGGCTTTGCGCACGAAAGGTTGGGAACTTCAGTTGAACTGGCAGGATCGTGTAGGTGATTTCTCCTACAACGTGGCTTTCAACCTGTCTGACTCACGTACCAAGATTACGGCATATCCCAATGCCAGCAATTCACTCTCTACCTATTATGTAGGTCAGGACTTGAACGAGATATGGGGATATGAAACAGTAGGCATGGCCAAGACGGATGAAGAAATGGCCGCTCATCTGGCAAACGTGGATCAGAACACGATACCGGGTATCAGCCTGGCGCCTTCCGGTTGGAAGGCCGGCGACATGATGTATGCTGACCTGGATGGCGATGGCAAAATCACGAATGGCGAGAACACGTTAGAAAATCCGGGCGACCGCAAGGTTATCGGTAACACTACGCCCCGCTTCCGCTTCGGTTTGAATTTGGGCGCTGAATGGAGAGGCTTTGACTTGAGCGTATTCTTCCAAGGCGTGGCCAAACGTGATTATTGGGTAGACGGCATGATCTTCTGGGGTGTTGCCGGTAATGCCTGGAGTTCTACCGGTTATGAAGAGCATTGGAACTTCTTCCGTCCCGAAGGCGACCCCTTGGGCGCAAACACGAGCGCTTACTATCCGCGTCCTATCTGGGATTCGAACCAGAACCGTCAGGTACAGTCCGGCTTCTTGCAGAATGCGGCCTACATCCGTCTGAAGAACTTGCAGATTGGTTATACGTTGCCCAAGTCTTGGACCAACAAAGCCGGATTGGAGCGCGTCAGACTGTTCTTCTCGGGTGATAACCTGTGGACAGGTTCTTCCATCAGCAAGAACTTCGACCCCGAAGCTTTGTATCAGAACGGTATGACTTATCCGTTGAGCCGTACGCTCTCTTGTGGTGTGAACATAACCTTATAATCAACTCCTATAAATGAATTATATTATGAAACTGAAATACATATTATTCTTTTCTGCCGCGATGCTGGCAGGAACTTCTTGCTCCGATTTCTTGGACAAGGCTCCTATTTCGGACAACGTGGATGAGAATTTCTTTACGGCGGAGAACCACCTGGAGCCATATTGCAACAACATGTATTCCCTTTTCCCGGATCATACGGGAACCGGATCGTTCGGCTATTTTACAACCGACACGAACAGCGATGACATGAGTGGCACAGGGCAGAATAACAATTTCCTGCCTCAGCGCGTACAGGTGCCTGCCTCCGGCAGTTATAGCAGCTTCTCCTCTATCCGTAACTGTAATCTGTTTCTGACTCGTGTGCACGAGAATTTGGAGAACGGCTCTTTGGAAGATAACAGCAACGTCCAGCAGTATATCGGTGAGATGTACTTCTTCCGCGCTTATCTTTATTTTAACTTCTTGAAGAGCTATGGCGATTTTCCCATCGTGACGGAAGTATTGACCGATGGTGATTATGCGGCCAACGTGGAAGCCAACCGTCGTCAGCCTCGTAATGCGGTGGCACGTTTCATCTTGTCTGATTTGGATGAGGCCATCAGTCGTCTGAAACCTCAAAGCAGTGCTCCCGCTCAGCGTCTGAACCGTGAATGCGCTTTGTTGTTCAAGTCGCGCGTGGCCCTTTATGAAGGTACGTGGGAACGCTATCATGCCAATACCGCTTTCGTTCCCGGTGGTCCGGGATGGCCGGGCGATCCGAGTGCGCTGACCACTTCTGACATGGCGGCCGAAAGCGATTTCTTCTTGCAAGAAGCGATTGACGCGGCAAAGGAAGTCGGTGACGCGGCTACTCTGGTAGGTGACTATGCCAGTCTCTACAATCAAGACAACTTGTCCGGCGCACGTAGCGAGGTTCTGTTGTGGCGTATGTATAGCGAGGATGCAAAAGTGATGAATCAGGTAGTAGGCTGTACGCACGGATATACGGCGATTGAAGGATTGAGTGGCCAGGTGTATAATTTCCTGGGAGGTAACTCAGTAGGCTTCACCCGTTCTTTGGTAAATAGCTTCCTGATGAAAAACGGTTTGCCTATCTATGCCGCAGGTAGCGGTTATGCCGGAGATGTCAGCCTGACCGATGTGATGACTGACCGTGACGAGCGTTTGACTACTTCCGTGGCAAAACCCGGTGACAAGATTATGGGTGACGCTTATTTCCAGTTCCCCGGCTTGATAACGTCAGGCGGCGGACAGCAGGTGACAAGTACCGGCTACATACCTCGCAAGGGTTGGCAGGACAACAACATCGCAATAAACAGTTCGTCACCGTTGGCTTTGCCCATCTTCCGTGCGGCTGAAGCCTACCTGAACTACATCGAGGCTTACTATGTGAAGAACAACAGCCTGGACGCTACTTGCGATGCCTACTGGAAGGAATTGCGCAGCCGTGCAGGGGTTGATACCGATTATCAGAAAACTATCGCCAATACTGACCTGACCAAGGAAATCGACTTGGCGCGTTATTCGGGCACGCAACTGGTGGACGCAACTTTGTACAACATCCGCCGCGAACGCCGTAGTGAGTTTATCGCGGACGGTATGCGTCTGGCCGACTTGAAGCGTTGGCGCGCTTTGGATATGATGCAGAATTATTGGCAGGAAGGCATAAACTACTGGGACGAGTTCCATACGGAGTTCCAAGCCGCTATGGCTGACACGCGACAAACGTATGAAGCTCCCAACGATGCCGCTACCAGCAAATACCTGCGCCCGCAAGGCAAAAACCAGATCGTTTTAGAGGCCGGTGGATATTGCTTCGAGGAGGCAAATTATCTTTCTCCGTTGTCGTTTGACGTATTCCGTATGTCTACGCCGGTTGAAGGCGGTGACGTTTCTACGTCGGTAGTATATCAGAACCCGGGTTGGCCGGTTGAGGCTGGTGCTTATGCACTGCAATAAAGCCAAAAATATCGGTTAAGCGTTTTCAATAGGTAAAAGTGTGCCAGAGTAAAGGGATATTTTTCCTATCTTTGGCACACTTTGTTTCGTATTGTTTGATTTTGATATCGTATCGTCTATGGTAAAGAAATTATTGTTGTGCGTATTGAGCCTGACCTTGTTTTTGCAGGGAGGCGCACAGGAGAAGAAGTTGCCCGTACCCGCTCCGCACCAGCTGAAGTGGCACGAGGCGGAGATAGGCGTGGTGTTTCACTACGACCTGCACGTGTTCGACGGGTTGGTGTACGGGCAGGGAAACAACCGTATTAACCCGATAGAGGATTACAACATCTTCAATCCCACGAACCTGGACACGGACCAATGGATCCGGGCGGCCAAGGAGGCGGGAGCTAAGTTTGCCGTGCTGACCGCCACGCACGAGACGGGCTTCGGCTTGTGGCAGAGCGACGCCAATCCTTATTGCCTGAAGGCGGTGAAGTGGCGTGACGGGCGGGGCGACATCGTCCGTGACTTTGTGACTTCCTGCCGCAAGTATGGCATCCAGCCGGGCATCTACGTGGGTATCCGCTGGAACTCCCTGCTGGGCATCCACAACTTCCGGGCGGAAGGCGGAGGCGAGTTTGCCCGCAACCGCCAGGCGTGGTACAAGCGGTTGTGCGAGAAGATGGTAGAGGAGCTTTGTACCCGTTACGGAGACCTGTTCATGATATGGTTTGACGGTGGGGCGGACGATCCGAAAGGATTGGGTCCCGATGTGGAACCGATTGTCAGCAAGTATCAACCCGATTGCCTGTTCTATCACAACGTCAATCGGGCGGACTTCCGCTGGGGAGGTTCGGAAACCGGTACGGTGGGTTACCCTTGTTGGTCCACCTTCCCTTATCCGTATAGTCATAGCAATGCCACGGACGGCGTGCGCGACCATAACGAGTTGTTGAAGCACGGCGATGCCGACGGCGCTTATTGGGTGCCGGCGATGGCCGATACGCCTTTGCGGGGTTATAACGGCCGCCACGAATGGTTCTGGGAGCCGGGTGACGACGAGCGGGCGGTATATCCCTTGGCCAACCTGATGGAGATGTATGAGAAGTCGGTGGGCCGCAACGCCACGCTGATTGTGGGCCTGACGCCCAATCCGGAAGGCCTGATACCCGAAGGCGACGTGCGTCGGCTGAAGGAGTGGGGCGACGAGATAAAGCGGCGCTTCGGCACTCCGTTGGCGCAGGTGTCCGGCGAAGGCAAGAAGCTGACGCTGAAACCGGACGGCAAGCGGACGGCGAACTATTACATCCTGCAAGAAGACATCCGCCAGGGCGAGCGCATACGCGCTTACCGCATTGAGGCCAGGACGGGCGGCAAGTGGACCACCGTGGCGCAAGGCACGTCGGTGGGGCACAAGCGCATCGAGGCTTTCGCCCCGGTAGAGGCTACGGCTTTCCGCCTCGTGGTGGAAGAGTGCGACGCGACGCCGCAAATCCGTAATTTTAGCGTGTATTATGTAGAGGAAAAATAATAAAGTGACCTATGGATTATAAATACCTTTTGACAGCATTGTCCTTGTCGCCGTTGGCCTCCTTGGCAAATGACGGCCCGGCAACGGATGCCCCTCCGGCGGGGGAACAGAAACGGCCGAACATCATTCTGTTTCTGGTGGACGACATGGGATGGCAGGACACGTCTCTTCCTTTCTGGACACAGAAGACTCCTTATAACGAGATGTATGAGACGCCCAACATGGAGCGCCTGGCCGGGCAGGGCATGATGTTCACCCAGGCGTATGCGTGCAACATCAGTTCCGCTACCCGGTGTAGCCTGATAACCGGTGCCAACAACGCGCGCCACCGTGTGACCAACTGGACGCTGGAGCGCGACAAGACGACGGACCGCAAGAGCGAGACCATGGACTTGCCCGACTGGAACTACAACGGCGTGAGCCAGGTGGAGGGAATATCCAATACTTATGTGGGTACTTCCTTCGTAGACCTCCTGCGCCGGAGCGGCTACCACACCATCCATTGCGGCAAGGCACACTGGGGAGCCATCGACACACCCGCCGAGAATCCGACTCACTGGGGCTTCGAGGTGAACATCGCCGGACATGCGGCGGGAGGACTGGCTTCTTACCTGAGCGAACGGAACTACGGGCATACCCGCGACGGGAAACCTACGTCGCTGATGTCCATCCCCGGCTTGGAGGACTACTGGGGCACGGGCACTTTCGCTACCGAGGCGTTGACCCGCGAGGCGGTCAAGGCGTTGGACAAGGCGAAGAAGTACAACCAGCCTTTCTTCCTCTACATGGCCCACTATGCCATCCACGTGCCGCTGGACAAGGACATGCGTTTCTTCCCCAAGTATGTGCGCAAGGGGCTGAGCGACAAGGACGCGGCTTACGCCTCCCTCATCGAGGGCATGGACAAGAGTCTGGGCGACCTGATGGACTGGCTGGAGAAGAACGGCGAGGCGGACAACACCGTCTTCCTTTTCATGAGTGACAACGGCGGACTGGCGGCGGAACCTTATTGGAGGGACGGCGTGCCGCATACGCAGAACGCTCCGTTGAATAGCGGCAAGGGTTCTTTGTACGAGGGCGGCATCCGCGAGCCGATGATTGTGCGCTGGCCGGGCGTCGTGAAACCCGGAAGCCGTTGCGACAAGTACGTGATGATAGAGGACTTTTATCCCACGTTGCTCGAAATGGCGGGCGTGGAGAAGTATGAGACCACCGGGCCGGTGGACGGCGTGAGCTTCATGCCCTTGCTGAAAGGCACGGGTGACCCGTCGGAAGGGCGTGCGTTGGTGTGGAATTTCCCGAACATCTGGGGCAACGACGGACCGGGTATCAACCTGAATTGCGCTATCCGCAAAGACGACTGGAAGCTGGTGTACTATTACGAAACCGGGCGCAAGGAATTGTTTAACATCACCGAGGATATCAGCGAGAAGCGCAATGTGGCCGAGGCTCATCCCGACGTGGTGCGCCGCCTGTCGAAGGAGTTGGGGCAATATTTGCGTAAGGTCGATGCCCAGCGTCCCGCGTTCAAGGCTACGGGGAAACTTTGCCCCTGGCCGGACGAAGTGTAAGGCATGGTGAAAAGAAGCAAGTGTAAAAAAGAGGGTGTATCAAAATATGAAGTGGTAACTAAACTCTCCTCCTCCGGGGAGTTTGAATACTTCTCTACATTTTGATACACCCTCTCTTTTTTTGTATCTACCGATTCAGATAGACTTATAGCGGAATGTATTCTACAAACGCTTCCATCGCTTCGTAGCTGGCCAATCCCAAGCTATTGTAGAGGTTGGCGGTAGCACGGTTGCGATCCTCGCTTCGTTGCCAGAAGAGGCGTTCGTCGTTGCCGAGGAACGGAGCGCTTTCCATCTGGCTCTGGTGCTTCAGGATGGAGTTGCGTTTGGCCCGTAGTTCTTCGGGGCTGATGGGCACGGCCATCTCGATGTTCTCGATTTCCCATTCGGCCCATGCGCCGCGGTACATCCAGATGCGGCACTCCTTCAGCCATTCGGCACCCTCTTCCTTTTCCATGTCGATAGCCGCGAATACGGCGTCGGTGCAGACGCGGTGCGTGCCGTGCGGGTCGGCCAGGTCACCGGCCACAAAGATCTGATGAGGCTTCACTTCGCGCAACAGGTTGCGGACGATTTCGATGTCGGCTTCGCTGATGGGGTTCTTCTGTATCTTGCCCGTCTCGTAGAAAGGCAGGTCGAGGAAGTGGCAATGATCCAGCGGGATATTGTTGTAGGTGCAGGCGGTGCGTGCTTCGCCGCGACGGATCAGTCCCTTGATGGTGAGGATGTCGCGCGTGTCCATGTCGCCGTCCTTCTTCTCGCGCAGGAACTGGCGGATTTCGGCGTATTTCTCGTTGATGACCTGATCCGCGCTATCATTGAACAACTGGTTGAAGCCGTTGATGAAGTGCAGGAAGCGGATTACCTCCTCGTCGCCCACGGCGATGTTGCCGCTCGTCTCGTATGCCACGTGGACATCGTGACCCTGTTCCACCAGTCGGCGCAAGGTGCCTCCCATGGAGATGACGTCGTCGTCGGGGTGAGGCGAGAAGATGATGACACGCTTGGGGTAGGGCAGGGCACGTTCGGGACGATACGTGTCGTCGGCGTTCGGCTTGCCGCCCGGCCATCCGGTGATGGTGTGTTGCAGGTCATTGAATATCTTGATGTTCACGTTGTAGGCAGAGCCATAGAGGGCCAGCAGTTCGCTCAGGCCATTTTCGTTGTAATCCTTGTTGGTCAGCTTCAGGATAGGCTTGCCCGTCAGCTGGCATAGCCAGACGATGGCGCTACGGATGAGCTTGTCGTTCCACTCGCAGGAAGTCACCAGCCAGGGACGCTGGATGCGCGTCAGGTTGGAGGCCGCCGAGAGGTCGGTGACAATGTGGGCGTTGTTGTGGGTCTGCAGGTAGGAAGCCGGGATGGTGTCCGTGATGGAACCTTCCACACACTCCTTCACCATCTTGGCCTTCTCTTCACCCCAGGCGATGAGGTAAATCTTCTTGGCCGCCAGAATGGTAGATACACCCATGGTGATGGAGCTGACCGGCGTGCTGTCTATGTTTCCGAAGATCTTGGCGGCGTCGTTGCGCGAAGCGTTGTCGAGCAAGATCAGTCGGGTGGTGGAGTTCAGGCGGGATCCCGGCTCGTTGAAGCCAATGTTGCCCACACGTCCGATGCCCAGCAGGGCGATATCCAGTCCTCCGAAGCTCTCGATGCGCTGCTCGTAGAGGCGGCAATATTCGAAGATGGTGTCTTTGGCTATCGAGCCGTCGGGGCTGAAGATGTTCTGCTTGTCAATGTCCACATGGTCGAGGAGCATTTCCTTCAGGGCGTTGAGGTTGCTATTGACGGCGTCGGGAGCCAGCGGATAGTATTCGTAGAGGTTGAATACGATGACGTTGCGGAAGCTCAGTCCTTCTTCGCGGTGCATGCGCACCAGGGCGGCATATACGTTGCGGGGCGAGTTGCCTCCCGCCAGGGCCAATACGCAGAAGCGTCCGGCTTTTTGTTTGTCTCGTATCACCTGGGCTATGTCGCGGGCTATCTGATCCACACCCTCTTCCACGGTCTCGTAGATGTCGGTAGGGATTTTCTCCAGCCTTGTCAGCACGGAACGCTCGAAAGCGTTTTCCGGGCGGTAGTACCTGGTAGACACTCTGTTCAGAGTAATCTGTGAGCTAAGATTTGTCTTCATAAATAGTATGTTATTAAGTAAGTGGATTGTTGTTGTAAGGGGCTCGTGTTATAGGGTATAAGTGTCAGGCACGAGTTTGCCCATGGCCCATACGGCCCGCACGTTCAGGTTGTCGTCCATGACGATGATGTCGGCGTCTTTGCCGCGCTGGAGCGAACCCTTGCGGTCGTACACGCCCATGATTTTAGCCGGAGTCTCGGAAACCATGCGGACGGCGTCGGCCAGGGGGATGTCCGCTTTCTGCACGACGGTGCGGATCAGGCGGTCCATCGTGGCGATGCTTCCGGCCAGGGCGGAGCGGTCGGCCAGCTTGCACACGCCGTCCTCGATGATGACGCGCGGGTCGAACGCCTCTTTGCTATCGCTGGCAGCGCAGGCCAGGGCGTCGGTGATGAGGCAGGTGCGCTCCACGCCCTTTATCCTGTACACCAGCCGGAGGATGGTGGGCGGCACGTGGATGCCGTCGGCCACTACCTCCACCGTCATGTCGTCCAGCAGGTAGATGCTTTCCACGGTGCCTTCGTACTTGTACTCGCGGCGTTTGTGGAAGCCCGGCATGGCGTTGTAGAAGTGTGTGGCGTGGGTATAGCCGGCCTCGTGTGCGGCCAGGATGTCTTCAAATTCGGCTTGCGTGTGGCCTACGGCCGCCAGGATGCCTTTTCCGGAGATGTATTTTCCGAACTGGATGGCACCCGGAAGTTCGGGAGCCGCGTCCCAGCGCTTGATGCACGACCAGCGTTCCACGAGCGGGATGTATTCGTTCGGGTCGGGATCTTTGATGTTCTCCGGGATTTGGCCGCCGGCCATGGCCATGTTGAAGTAATGCCCTTCCAGGTGGAGACCCAGAATAGGGCTGTCCGGCTCGGCCATCAGCTTCGTGCAGGTCTCGGCCGCCTGTTCTATCATGGGGACGGTGGACGATGACAGGGTGGGGAAGATGCTGGTCGTCCCGTATTTCATGTGCGTCTGTACGGCCTGGCGGAAAGCGTCTTCGGTGCATTCCATGAAGTCGCGCCCGCCGCCTCCGTGGGCGTGGATTTCGATGCCGCCGGGCAGTACGTACATGCCTTTGACGTCGATGAGCGTGGCGCCTATGACGGCCAGGTCACAATTGGTTACTTCCAGTATCTTGCCGTCTCTGATGAGCACGGAGCCGTCCTTCAGCCACCCTTGGGGGGTGAGGATGCGGGCATTGATGAGTTGGGTCAGCATTGGATTTAGTGGTTAGTGTGATTGTTTTTGTTGGTTAGTGCAAAAATACGCACTTTCCTTTAAATAATAAGTTTCCCTCTTAAGTATTTTCTATTAAATACTCTAAATTCTTTTGACGGACGGGCGGAAGAGAGAACTATGCAAACGTTTGCTGGACGCCGCCGGCGTTTTTTCTCCGGACGCCGTCGGTGGCCGTTTTCCCTTTTCCTATCTTTGTGACCGGATATTAACATTCACACATGAGAAACATGAAAACATTCACTTCCAAAATTTTACTTCTGTTATCTTTGTTTTGTATGGCCGGCGTGGTGCGGGCCGAACGGCTCACTTCCCCCAACGGCCAACTCCGGATGGAGTTCACGGTAAACGGACAGGGAGAACCTGTGTATGAACTGTATTATAAAGAGAAGGTGGTTATCAAGCCTTCCAAGCTGGGACTGGAGCTGAAAGACGATCCGGGACTGATGAACGGCTTTACGCTGGCCGACGTGAAAACCTCCACGTTCGACGAGACTTGGCAACCCGTGTGGGGCGAGGAGAAGGAAATACGCAATCATTATAACGAAATGGCGGTGACCCTGAACCAGCAGGCGCAGAACCGCCACATCATCATCCGCTTCCGCCTCTTCGACGACGGCCTGGGCTTCCGCTATGAGTTCCCCTTGCAGAAGAACCTCAACTACTTCGTCATCAAGGAAGAGCACACCCAATTCGCCATGACGGGCGACCATACGGCCTTCTGGATTCCGGGCGATTACGACACGCAGGAGTACGACTATACGGAGTCGAAGCTGACGGAGATACGCGGCCTGATGAAGGGCGCCATCACGCCCAACTCTTCGCAGACCCCCTTCTCGCCGACGGGCGTGCAGACGGCTTTGCAGATGAAGACCGCCGACGGCCTCTACATCAACCTGCACGAGGCGGCCTTGGTGGACTATGCCTGCATGCACCTCAATCTGGACGACAAGAACCTGGTGTTCGAGTCCTGGCTGACCCCTGACGCGCAAGGCGACAAGGGCTACTTGCAGGCGCCCTGCGTCTCTCCGTGGCGCACGGTGATCGTGAGCGACGACGCCCGCGACATCCTCGCCTCGCGCATCACGCTGAACCTGAACGAACCTTGCGCCTACGACGACGTGTCGTGGATCAAGCCCGTGAAGTACGTCGGCGTGTGGTGGGAGATGATTGCCGGCAAGAGCACGTGGGCCTATACCGACGACCTGCCTTCCGTCAAACTGGGGCAGACGGACTATTCCGCGCTGAAGCCTAACGGCCGTCACGGTGCCAACAACGAGAACGTAAAGAAATACATCGACTTCGCCGCCGAGCACGGTTTCGACCAGGTGCTCGTGGAGGGTTGGAACGAAGGCTGGGAGGACTGGTTCGGCAAGTCCAAGGACTATGTGTTCGACTTCGTGACCCCTTATCCCGACTTCGACGTGAAGATGCTGAACGCTTATGCCCAAAGCAAGGGTGTGAAGCTGATGATGCACCACGAGACCTCCGCCTCCGTGCGCAACTATGAGCGCCATCTGGACAAGGCCTACCGCTTCATGGCGGACAACGGCTACAACGCCGTGAAGAGCGGCTACGTGGGCGACATCATCCCCCGCGGTGAATACCACTACGGCCAGTGGATGAACAACCACTACCTGTACGCCGTGAAGAAAGCCGCCGAATACAAGATTATGGTCAACGGTCACGAAGCCGTCCGCCCCACCGGCCTCTGCCGCACGTATCCCAACCTCATCGGCAACGAGTCGGCACGCGGCACCGAATACGAAGCCTTCGGCGGAAGCAAGCCGTTCCACACCACGCTCCTGCCCTTCACCCGCCTCATCGGCGGTCCGATGGACTACACGCCGGGCATCTTCGACACCAAGCTCGACTTCATGGGCGACCTGCCCCACGGACAAGTGCAGACCACCCTCTGCAAGCAGCTGGCCCTCTACGTCACCCTCTACAGCCCCCTGCAGATGGCCGCTGACCTGGTAGACAATTACGAGAAGCACATGGACGCCTTCCAGTTCATCAAGGACGTGGCCGTGGATTGGGATGAGAGCCGCTACGTTGAAGCCGAGCCGGGCGACTATGTCACCATCGCCCGCAAGGCCAAGGGAAGCAACGACTGGTTCGTGGGCGGCATCACCGACGAGAATGCCCGCACGGCCGAGTTCAAACTCGATTTCCTCGACGCGGACAAGAAGTACGTAGCCACCCTCTACGCCGACGGCAAGGAAGCCGACTATAAGGACAATCCCACTTCCTATCAAATCAAGAAGGGCATCGTGACCGCCAAGACAAAGATCTCCGTGAAGGAGGCGCGCAGCGGAGGCTTTGCCCTGAGCCTGATAGAAGCCACGCCGGACGACTTGAAGTCCGTGAAGAAATGGCGGAACTGAATTCTTTATCTTTTTCACCACAGTTAAATCCCCATTTGTCACTTATGCCTTTCCCTGACGAACAAAAAAGTGAAGCACTGAAAGTCGGTAATGCGCTGACAATCAAAAGAGAAGTCTTCAGGTGATTTTCAGAAGTAACCTGAAAGGTTTTCAGGTACTAACCTGAATGCTTTTCAGATAAGGCCTGAAAGCTTTTCAGAATACTACCTGAAAGTCTTTCAGGCGGCTTCTGAAAAACGTTCAGACGGGTTCTGAAAAGGAGAATGCGGAGGTAAATGATAATTTAGCAGCCGAAGGCTGCAATGGTTAATGGTTAATGATTAATGGTTAATGGGCTGCGCATGAGTCCTTTTACCACGTATTAACCATTAACCATTGACCATTAACCATTGCGGGCAAAGCCCGCTAAATTCTCATTTATCACCGCCCCTCCTCATTTTTTTTGCATAAAAACAGGCGAAGCGGCATGCACTCTGCCGACTTATTTTGTACCTTTGCAGCCGTTTCCCCGGCAACGGGTGCAAATCGTGTAAAATCTAAAAAGAAATACAATCTATGGGAGGTTTCTTCGGTACAGTCGCCAAGAAAAGTTGCGTGACTGATTTGTTTTACGGCACAGACTATAATTCCCACTTAGGGACGAAACGTGGCGGCATGGCCACCTACGACGCGGAGGCGCACAGCTTCAACCGCTCCATCCACAACCTGGAAAGTACCTATTTCCGCACGAAGTTTGAAGACGAGCTGGACAAGTTCAAGGGAAACTCCGGCATCGGCATCATCAGCGACACAGACGCGCAACCCATTATCCTGAACTCCCATCTGGGGCGCTTCGCCATCGTCACGGTGGCCAAGATTGTGAACATCACCGAGCTGGAGGAAGAGCTGCTCCGGCAGAACATGCACTTCTCCGAACTCAGCTCCGGCCAGACCAATCAGACGGAACTGATTGCCCTGCTCATCATCCAGGGACGGAACTTCGTGGAGGGCATCGAGAACGTGTACCGCCGCATCAAGGGCTCCTGCTCCATGCTCCTGCTGACGGAGGACGGCATCATCGCCGCCCGCGACAAGTGGGGGCGCACGCCGATTGTCATCGGGCGCAAGGAGGGGGCGTATGCGGCCACCAGCGAGTCCAGCAGCTTCCCCAACCTCGACTATGAGGTGGAGCGCTACCTCGGCCCCGGCGAGATTGTCCGCCTGCGTGCCGACGGCATCGAGCAGATGCGCAAGCCGGAAGAACGGATGCAGGTGTGCTCCTTCCTGTGGGTGTACTACGGCTTCCCCACGTCGTGCTACGAAGGGCGCAACGTCGAGGACGTGCGCTTCACCAGCGGCTTGAAGATGGGGCAGACCGATACCTCGGAAGTGGATTGCGCCTGCGGCATCCCCGATTCGGGCGTGGGCATGGCCTTGGGCTATGCTGAAGGCAAGGGTATCCCTTACCACCGCGCCATCGCCAAATATACACCGACCTGGCCCCGAAGCTTCACTCCCAGCCGCCAGGAGATGCGCAGCCTCGTGGCCAAGATGAAGCTGATACCCAACCGCGCCATGCTTCAGGGCAAGCGCCTGCTGTTCTGCGACGACTCCATCGTGCGCGGCACGCAGCTCCGCGACAACGTCAAGGTGCTCTACGAGTACGGCGCCAAGGAGGTACACATCCGCATCGCCTGCCCGCCGCTCATCTATGCCTGCCCCTTCATCGGCTTCACCGCCTCGAAGAGTCCGCTGGAGCTCGTGACGCGCCGCATCATCAAGGAGCTGGAGGGCGACGAGAACAAGAACCTCGAAAAGTATGCCACGACCGGCTCGCCCGAGTATGAGCGCATGGTGGAAATCATGCGCGAGCGCTTCGGCTTCACCTCCCTCCGCTTCAACAAGCTGGAGACGCTGGTCGAGTCCATCGGCCTGCCCAAGTGTAAGCTCTGCACGCATTGTTTCGATGGAAGCAGTTGTTTCTGATTGACAGATAGTAAGAAGAAAATAAAGGAAAAGGGTCGTAAATCGTTTGTCGGTTTGCGACTTTTTTTGTAACTTTACAGCACGATAAACCCCTTTTTTGTTGAACGAGATTTTTTTTTGAAGGATATGACTTTAGTAGAACGATTTTTGAAATATGTCAGCTTCGACACCCAGTCGAGCGAGGAGACGGGCGTCACCCCCAGTACGCCCGGCCAAATGGTTTTTGCCCGCTATCTGAAGGAGGAACTGGAGGCGCTGGGGCTGGAGGACGTCACGCTGGACGACAACGGCTATCTCTTTGCCACGCTTCCCGCCAACACGGACAAGGCGGTGCCTACGGTGGGCTTCATCGCCCACATGGACACGAGTCCCGACATGAGCGGCAAGGACGTGTCGCCGCGCATCGTGCAGGGCTATGACGGGGGAGAAATCATGCTTTGCGCCGAGGAAAACATCGTCCTCTCGCCCGCACAATTCCCCGAACTGCTGGATCATAAGGGCGAGGACCTGATTGTGACTGACGGCAAGACCCTGCTGGGCGCTGATGACAAGGCGGGCATCGCCGAAATCGTGTCGGCCATCGTCTATTTGCAGGAGCATCCCGAAATCAAGCACGGCAAGATACGCGTCGGTTTCAATCCCGATGAGGAAATCGGCCTGGGTGCCCATAAGTTCGACGTGGAGAAGTTCGGTTGCGACTGGGCCTACACGATGGATGGAGGCGAGGTGGGCGAACTGGAGTTCGAGAACTTCAACGCCGCTTCCGCCAAGATTACGTTCAAGGGACGCAACGTGCATCCCGGCTATGCCAAGCACAAGATGATCAACTCCATCCGGGTGGCCAATCGCTTCATGTCCATGCTGCCCTCCCACGAGACGCCCGAGCATACCGAAGGCTACGAAGGCTTCTATCACCTGGTGGGCATCAGCGGCGAGGTGGAGCAGACGGTGGTGTCCTACATCATCCGCGACCATGACCGCACGCGCTTCGAGAGCCGCAAGCGGGAAATGGAGCACCTCGTCCGGAAAATCAACGCCGACTATGGCGAGGGCACGGCCACGCTCGACCTGCGCGACCAGTACTACAACATGCGCGAGAAGATAGAACCGGTGATGCACGTCATCGACATCGCTTTCCAGGCCATGAAGGACGCCGGTGTGGAGCCTCGCGTCAGGGCCATCCGCGGCGGCACGGACGGGGCGCAGCTTTCGTTCAAGGGGCTGCCTTGTCCCAACATCTTCGCCGGAGGGCTCAACTTCCACGGACGATACGAGTTCGTCTCCATCCAGAGCATGGAGAAAGCCATGATGGTCATCGTCAAGATTGCCGGCTTGGTGGCCGCGCGTTGAGGCTTGTTCTCTCTGTTTTTTTTGACTGCTTATTAAACTTTTGATATATCATGAAAACCACTCCGTTTACCGAGAAACACATCTCGCTGGGTGCCAAGATGCACGAGTTTGCGGGATATAACATGCCGATTGAATATTCGGGTATTATTGATGAACACATGACCGTCTGCCAGGGTGTGGGCGTGTTCGACGTCTCCCACATGGGCGAGTTTTGGGTGAAAGGGCCGCAAGCCTTGGCTTTCCTCCAGTCGGTGACGTCCAACAACGTGGCCGTGCTGACACCGGGCAAGGTGCAGTACACCTGCTTCCCCAACGAGACGGGCGGCATCGTGGACGACCTGTTGGTCTATTGCTACGAACCCGAGAAATATATGCTGGTGGTGAACGCCGCCAATATCGAGAAGGACTGGAACTGGTGCGTGACGCACAATGCCGTAGGCGCCGAGCTGGAGAACGCCTCCGACCGCATGGCTCAGCTGGCCGTGCAGGGCCCGAAGGCCGTCGAGGCTTTGCAGAAACTGACGCCGATAGACCTCTCGTCCCTGCCTTACTACACCTTCACGCACGGCGAGTTTGCGGGCGAGAAGGATGTCATCATCTCCAATACCGGCTACACGGGTGCGGGCGGCTTTGAGTTGTATTTCTATCCCGAGGCTGCCATGAAGATATGGGATGCTGTCTTTGAGGCGGGAGCCGAGTTCGGCATCAAGCCCATTGGCTTGGGAGCCCGCGATACGCTTCGCCTGGAGATGGGCTTCTGCCTCTATGGCAACGACATCGATGACACTACTTCACCCATCGAGGCCGGCTTAGGCTGGATCACCAAGTTTGTGGACGGCAAGAACTTCACCAACCGCGCCGCGCTGGAGAAGCAGAAGGCCGAAGGCGTCACCCGCAAGCTGGTGGGCTTCGAGATGATAGACCGCGGCATTCCTCGTCACGGCTATAATCTGCTGGACGCGAACGGGGAGGTGATAGGCCACGTCACTTCGGGCACCATGTCGCCTACGCGCAAGATCGGCATCGGCATGGGGTATGTCAAGACCGAGTTTAGCAAGCCCGGCACGGAGATCTGCATCGACATGCGTGGACGCAAGTTGAAGGCGGTGGTGGTGAAGCCTCCTTTCAGGAAATAATTCTGATACTGACAGAAGTGCAAATAAAAAAGGTGTGTCATGCCAACAATTGTGGATGACACACCTTTTTTTATTCTCAAGAAAAAGAAATTATTTCTTCTGGCTCTTTGCGTAGCGGCTCATGAACTTGTCTACACGACCGGCCGTGTCGACCAGCTTGGACTTACCAGTGTAGAACGGGTGAGAAGAGCTGGAGATTTCCAACTTTACCAACGGATAAGTTTCGCCTTCAAATTCGATCGTCTCTTTTGTATTGACCGTTGAGCGAGACAGGAACATGTCACCGTTTGACATATCTTTGAATACTACCGGACGGTAATTTTCGGGATGAATACCTTTTTTCATTTCGATATCGTTTTTAATTTTTTATTTCGTTTACTATTGCTGGTAACAAATAGTGGTGTAATGGTCTTTTTCGTTTTCAGGGTGCAAAGATAGTGCTATTTCTTCAGAAACCGAAAAAAGTTGCGAAAAAAAATAGGATTATCTCGTTTAATTTCTTTCTTTTGCAACGTAATAATCTGTATAAACATGAAGAAACTATTCTTTTTGATGACTTTTTGCCTCTGTACAGTTGTTTTGGGGGCGCAGAATGAGAAGCGCGATTTGTATAGCGTGGCATTCTACAATCTTGAAAATTTGTTTGATACCATCCACGACGCCGGTAAGAACGATTATGACTTCCTGCCCGGCGGAAGTTATAAATGGACTTCGAAGAAGTATGAAGCCAAGCTGGCGAACATGGCCCGGGTGCTTTCTTCCCTGTCGCGCGAGAGGGTGCCGCAGGGGCCGGCTTTTATCGGAGTGGCCGAGGTGGAGAACAATCGTGTGCTGGATGACCTGCTGAAGCAGCCCTCCCTCTCCGCATACAAATATATCCATTACGAGGGTCCCGACCGTCGGGGCATCGATTGCGCCTTGCTCTACGATCCGCGGCAATTCGAGGTGACCCGTTCGAAACTGGTCCTCTCCGAACCTTATCAAGGCGACACGGTCCACCTGACCCGCGGTTTCCTGATTGTAGACGGACGCATGGCGGGTGAGCGGGTGTGTGTCATCGTCAATCACTGGCCTTCGCGAGGCGCAAAGTCGCCGGTGCGTGTGCATGCGGCGCGGCAGGTAAAGGCCTTGGCCGACTCCTTGCGGAGGGAAGACCGCCGGCTGAAGCTCTTCGTGATGGGCGACATGAATGATGATCCGATGGACGAGAGCATGCGGACACTGGGCGCGCGTAAATATATAAAGGAGGTGAAGAAGGCCGATTTCTATAATCCCTGGTGGGAGACGCTGGAAGACGATGGGGTGGGGACGTTGCTCTATCGCGGCAAGTGGAACTTGTTCGACCAGATTGTCCTGTCGAAACCCCTGCTGAAAAAGCGTCGCGGATTGCGTTACGCGGATTGCGAAGTCTTCAGCCGCGATTACCTCTTCCAGAAGGACAGCAAATATGCGGGATATCCATTGCGTACACACGGCGGGCGCAAGTGGCTCAACGGATATAGCGACCACCTGCCCACCATCATCTACCTGCGGAAATAATCGGGCTTTCCCGGTGGGTCGCTTCGCGGACTTGCCACGTAGACTTTGCAATCATTTGTTAAAACTCTTCAAACACGTGAAAAATGATTGTTTTTCTTGGGTTCGGAGAGTTTTTTTAATTGGATTGTCGCCCGCTATTTGAACGATAATGTGTACTTTTGCACAAGAATTTGTTTCACTAACTATAAACATTTAAACGAAATGGTTAATTACAAAGATTTAGGCCTTGTGAACACAAGAGATATGTTTGCTCGTGCCATTAAGGGTGGATATGCTATCCCGGCTTTCAACTTCAACAATATGGAGCAGTTGCAGGCCATCGTAAAGGCAGCTGTTGAGACCAAGTCTCCGGTAATCCTGCAAGTTTCCAAGGGTGCTCGTAACTATGCCAACCAGACTTTGCTGCGCTATATGGCCGAAGGTGCTGTAGAATATGCCAAGGAACTGGGTTGCGCTCATCCTGAAATCGTGCTCCACCTCGACCATGGTGACAGCTTCGAGCTCTGCAAGTCCTGCATCGACATGGGCTTCTCTTCTGTCATGATCGACGGTTCTCACCTGCCTTACGAAGAGAACGTGGCTCTGACAAAGAAGGTCGTTGACTACGCTCATCAGTTCGATGTGACGGTAGAAGGCGAGCTGGGTGTATTGGCCGGTGTAGAAGACGAAGTTTCCGCAGAACATCACACCTATACTGATCCTGAAGAAGTAATCGACTTCGCTACCCGTACAGGTTGCGATAGCTTGGCCATCTCTATCGGTACTTCTCACGGCGCTTACAAGTTCAAACCCGAACAGTGCCATGTAGATCCCGCTACAGGCCGTCTGGTTCCTCCTCCTTTGGCATTCGAAGTGCTCGACGCCGTAATGGAGAAATTGCCGGGCTTCCCCATCGTGCTGCACGGTTCTTCTTCTGTTCCTCAGGAAGAAGTGGACACCATCAACAAGTTCGGTGGTAAGCTGGAAGCTGCCATCGGTATCCCCGAAGACGAGCTGCGCAAGGCCGCTAAGTCTGCCGTTTGCAAGATCAACATCGACTCTGACTCTCGTCTGGCCATGACCGCCGCTATCCGCAAGGTATTCGCCGAGAAGCCGGCCGAATTCGACCCCCGCAAGTACCTGGGTCCGGCTCGCGACAACATGGAGAAACTCTACAAGCACAAAATCATCAACGTGCTGGGTTCAGACAACAAGCTGGCTGAATAAGTTTCACCTGCATATTATAAAGAAAGCCGCCTGATGAGGGCGGCTTTTTTTATTCGTTGGAAACGCAGATTTCCGGAATGATTATTCTTTACCTTTGTTGATGTGCTTGATGAAAAGCTCTTTCAGGAGGGCGTCGTCCACCGTTTTTCCCGCCTTTTTCATTTCATCGCTCAGCATGCGGATGTACACGTCGGTGTTGATTTCCATGACAATATAGTTGGCGTATTGTCCGGTCTTTTCATCTTTATGCCATTGGTCGCAGATGATTCTGGCGCCTTTGACCACCCGCTTGCTCGTCGTGACGGTCTTTTGCAACAGGAGTTCCTTCGAGGCGGCCTGTGTGCCTTCGGACAGGGTGGCGCTGTATTCTTCGACCATAGAACCTACCGTCTTTTCCAGCATGCCGGCCAGGTCCGCATAGGCCATGGTCATCGCTTTCTTTCTGGCGGTGGTTTCGGAGTCGGAGCGTCCCATGGCCCAGGTCCGCATGATGGTATCCGATTGAACCAGGTCAGAGCAGGGTTGTACATAGGTTTTTACAGGTGATTTCTTTGCGGTGCTCTTGGATGATTTACAGGACGAGGCAAAGAAAAGGACAGACAGGAGTACTGTCAGGGAATAAATGCAATGTTTCATACTGTTTCAATATAAATGGTTCATAGAAATGGCCCGGTCAGTTTAGTTCCAGGCCCTTGATCTTTTTGGGCAATTCGCGTTTCACCCGCTTCATCAGCTCGCGGACGCACATCATCTCGGTTTGCTCCGGACTCTTGTTGGCAGGCGAAAGCACGCGGAGTCTGTCTACCACATAGTTGAGCAGGAGTGCGGTGCTTTGGTTGTCGTATATCTTGAGCACAAGCCCGCACAGGCATTCGTTGAGGTCATACATGTCACCGGCAACGACTCCTCCCAGCTCCAGCGTCGTGGACAAGTCGATGAACAACGTAGCGTTGTCCGGGTCTTCTATCAGGGTGAAGTGCTGGTTGCCCAGTATGGACGCTATCTGTTTCTCGCAGGATGCCAGGTCGCTATTGCTCACGTTCAGGTAGGCGGTCACTTGTTGCGGAGCCAGGGTAATGGTCGTTTTGGCGGAGGGCCATGACTGGCTCTTGATCAATTGCCGGTAGGACGCGGGCAAATCCTCGATGAAGGAATCGTCGATGGAGATGCGTATTTCCTGTACGGATGCCTTCGACGTGATGTTGGTCACGTAGAACTCGGACGTGCCGTTGTAGTCCGTAGCCACCGGCGGAGTGATCTTTCCCGCACCTACCACAAACTCGGCTTTCAGCTTGACGTTCTGCACGACTGTTCCGTTTTTGGAAAGGCAGCCGGCTATCGGGGTCTTGATTGGCTTGAACGCCTCACCTTCCACGTTCAGCAGGTTTACCGTGATGGTCAGCCCGTCGAACACTTGTAAATAGGCGCTATACAATTCGGCGGGAACGTCGAAACGCCTCCCGTCCACCGTGGTGGACAGATCCAGGAACAACCAGGGCGAAACGGCTTCCAGTCCCTTGCCGAGCAATTGTACGGCCGTAACCAGGCTATTGGCGTCCAGTGCCTGTTGGGCCTTGTTGTAGTAGTCTAAGCCGGTGGTGATTGCCGTGCGTTTATGCTTCTGTATCGTGCGCTCATAGGCGGCCTTGTCCAAGGAATAATACACATAGTAATTGCGCTCATTCTGATAACTGTCCACCAGCTTCTGGCCTTCCAGATACGACACTACGGAGCCTTTTATCTTCTCCTCAAACAGTTCCCTGGACTTGCCGTCAATGTCGACGGTGTGCATGAACGAGTTCGACTCCATCCGGGTGGCAATTTGCAGGGCTATGTCGTTCAGTGCGTTCTGGGTAGCTTTCTGGATGTAATCAGCGTCCTTCACCGGGGCGAAGCCGATGCCGATATAGGCATTGGCGTCCGTCGGATGCGAGGAAACCCATGCCGGTTGCTGGGCAAGCATGGTAAGGCTGCCCAGCAACCATATAGTAAGGGTAATAATCAGTTTTCTCATAGCGAAGTTCCTGTTATTGTGAACAGAATATTGTTACCGTCAATCCGAGGGCTATCGCAGCTAACTCCGACTTCTTCCTTGAGGTATGATTCCAGCAGAAACGCGAATTGCGCCGCGTCCATAGGAAAGCCGTCCACATCTGTAGGAGGTATGGTGACGGAATCAAAGATGATACTTTCCTCCATGATGCCTTTCAGGTGATACTGGCCTTTGTAGCAGTTCTTCCTTACCCATTGCCTGATGATGTTGGAGAGGGAATAATTGTTAGGGCCGACAGGGTCATTGAAGGTCATTATAGAGCTGCCGTCAATGGCAAACTGAAGCACGACTCTGGTACTGCTTGAGCCTTTCGTTCCTTTGCCTGAACCGTCCCAGTGGGAACAGATGTCATCGAGGAAAGGTTGTAAAAGATCTTGGACGGCATATTTGGCTAACGCATCGCTACCTGCGTTGGGATATCTTTTGGTATAGCCGGTTTTGCTGGCAAGATGATTGCCCGTAGCCGTTTCATAGGCTTCCAGTCTCATCGATACGCGGGTTCCCTGTGCGTTCTTATCCTTAATCATGTCTACTTCTACATAGACATCTGCTCCCGAGGTCAGGAGTAGCTGCTTGTCGTTGGAGTCGGCCGCATTGCTGTTGGTTTCGTAGTCGGAACGTCTTTGGGTACTACGGAGTTGTGCCATATAATCTTGAACGGTTACATTTCTTGAGCGGAACCCATCCTGCACATTGGCTACGGCCACGCGACGGTCAAAGTCATTCTCCAAGATGGCCTGATAGTTCTCACCGGTTTTCTTGAATGGCACGACCATAATCGTTGGCATGACAGGGCCTTCTTCTTCCCCGAAGACCGGGGCAGCGTTTTCCATCAGACCTGTTTCGGTCAGATACTTCTTCAGCAGCTTGATGCTCACGGTGATGGTACAGGTGGCCCGATGCTTCTTATTCACCTTCCGGGTGTTTTCCGCACCTTCTGTATCAAGGATATACGATTCATACCGCTGGTTTTCGTTAAAGAATGGGTCGGTATAGCTCCGGTTGTCCTTGGTAATCAACGGTTGCGTGTCGTTGAAGCCGATAACCCCTTTGTAGAACAGGGCATAGAACAAGCGGCGCTTGGCATCCTGTCCCACTTCGGACTTCTTGGACGCTTCTCCCTCGGAGGTGAACACGGCGATGTTTTCATCGTCGGATATACATTTGACTTTCTGCCAGTCGCTTTGGGCATACAGGAAGAGATGGCAGAAGAACAAAGTGCTTAAAAATAGACTTATTCGTTTCATTATTTAAATATATGTATGAAGTCTTTGAAAAGGTTTCCTGTGTCGCAACGTGAGCTTACCTGCAAGGGTTTGGCTTCTGCTTCATTAATGGTCTTCTGCTTTGTGTATTCCTTGGTGGCTTCCAATATTTCTTTTCCTTTGCTGACAACCGAGCATTCGGACAAATCTTCAGCCAGTACTTTCTCAATCTTGAGCACTCCAACTTCTTCGTACACAGCCCGTCCGGCGATATTGGTCACGCTCTTTACGTCCAGGAACATGCCTTCTGATACTCCGTGCAAGCTGCCGAGGCTGACGTAGCAGGTCTTCATTTTCCCTTTCTTTTCAGTATAGTCCACGTCAATCAGCGTGCCGTTCAGCGGGAAGACGGCTTCTATCATCTCGCAAGTCACCTTGGCACCGTTCATCGCTTTGGTTCTTGCCTCCGCTTCGGTGTCGCATGAAGTTGAGGAAGAGGTGTAGTTGTTGGAGAATGCCACCGTACCGTCCACGGTCGAAACCACCTTGAGCGTATAAGTCACCACGCCTTTATACGAAGCTTTTCCTTCAGAGTCAGTCTTGCGTTCTGTAGCCAGTTTGGAGACGTGGCCTTCCAGGATGTAGTCGGCGCCCAGTTGCTTCATCTGCCCGCTACGTGCAAGCTCGTCGGCCAGTGCCGCTTCCTTTAGCCGGCGTTTGGTCTCTTCGTCGATGGATGCTTCCGTTTCCACGTCGACCACTCTGAGTCTTGGGTAATGGGACAAGGATGCCAGGATGGCGTTTCTGGTCAGTTCCGTGTCGCCGGTGCTTACTTCAGAGGATTTCTGGAAATAATTGACCATGACAACCGGTTTCCTGTATTTACTCTCTTGTGCATGGACGCACAGTGCGAAAAACATTAAGAACAATACGTTCAATCCAATTCTTTTCATCATTTTAAAGTATTAATTAGGTGTTATGAAATCTATATGTAGATGCGTTGTCAGAGCTTAGCCTTGGCTGCCTCGCTTCCCATTTTAGCCGCCGTCTTGAAGTACTTCCGGGCCATCATGGCGTTGGCCGAAACATTTCCGCATCCTTGCTCGTAGATGACGCCCAGCATGTAGTTTGCCTCGGCGCTTCCCGACGATTTGAAGCATTTGACGGCTTCCAATCCGTCTTTGGATTGGTAGGCCTTCATCCCTTTCTCATAGTTGGCGTCGGTCGCCTTTTGAGCGGGAGCAGCCGCTTTCTTTGTCCTCGCAGGAGCGGTTCTCACTTCCGGAGCGCTTTCTTCGTAGGTTGCTTCCGGTTTGGCTGCCGGACGCTCTGTCGCACGCTTTCCGGTCACTTCCTCCTGAGGCGTATTTTCCTGTGGGGGAGTCGTGGTCTCTCCCGGTGTTCTCAACACGAGGAACAGGCCGACGGCCACTACCAGTCCCACGCAGACGGCGATGATTGTCTTCATGTTGCCGCCGGAACTTCCTCCTGTTTTGGGTTGGTCTCCCTGTCCGCCGGCTATCGCGCCGATACCTTTCGGACTCTCCGTGTTCGGAGCTGTTTGCGGCGTTGGGTTAGCCGGTTGGGGCTGTGCCGCATTAAAACCGGGTATGCCCGGTCCTTGGTTCGGCATCTGTGGGCCTCCCTGTCCGGCATTCTGGTAAATAATGTTATAGGTGACATTATTCGTGTTGGAGTTGACCACTTTCTGCGAGTTGTCCACATTGGAGGTGTTGACACTGTTCGTCGTATTGGCCTCCACATGCGTGTGGGTATTCTCGGTCATGGATTGGGTCTCTATTTTGCGCCCCATGATGTCGCCCACTACATTGCTTCTGCTGCCCACCTGGATGCCGTCTTTCGAGGCTTCAGTTTCTTCCAATACGGCTTTCGCCTTTTTCAGCGCGGCGTTTTCAGGAGTTTGTGCCGGAGCTTCGTCTACCAGCATTTCTCCGCAGTTGGGACATGTTTTCATATCCGCGGTGACCGGTTCTCCACACGACGGACAAAAATTATTCGTATTCATTTCTTTTTTCTTTTAGTGTTATGCTTACTTTTCTTCTTCTTTTTCAGAGTGGGTGCCGGCTTGGCTTTCTCCGGTTCTTCTTTCGGCGGGAAGACCAATTCAGTTGGAAGCGGGGGAAGTTCCGGCACTTGGATAAGCTCTCCTTCGGACGGTTGGACGGACGACACGCAGATAAACCCTGTATCCTCCAGTTCTCCGTTGACCTCCACTTCCTGTTGATCAAACTGCTTGAAGAAGCTGTCGTTTAGCTCAAAAGCTCCTTTCCGGTATAGTCTGTATGACGTTCCGTCCGGTGTGATCAGCGTAGCTGTAAAGCCTTCGGATTTCGACTCCTGCCCGGTCAGCTTATATTCAATATGGCCTGCATAGGTATCCATTTTGTGTTCAGTTTAGTGATAGGGACTCTTACAATTGTTCACCGCACTCAGGACAGAACTGGGTGCCTTTGCTTATGGCGGCGCCGCAACTCGGACAAAACGTCTTTTCTTCTCCTGCCGATTTCTGCGTTGCGCTTGGCTCCTCCGCTTTGGGAGCGGGTGCTGCCGGTGCCGCTTGTGTCTGCTGTGCGGCTGGATTTACCGGTTGGCCGGGGCCATATCCTTGCCTTGTGGTGTAGTTCAAGGACTGGTTGTAGGCATTGTCCGCCCTTTGTTGCTGATAGAAGGCCTGTTGCGACTGAAGATTTGTCTGGTTTGCCTGGTTGTCCAGCATGCGGTTCATCAGTTGATACATCATTTCCTGATTTCTACGCTGTTCTTCGTTCAGGCGTTCACCGGCGGCTCTTTCCACATCCGCGTTGCTGCGTGCCGTGTAGGAGCGGGCGAATTCCAAAGCGACATCCCCACCGCTCATGGCCAGTATCTGTTCGGGCGTCAGGTTGCTTTGGATGTTGGCCATGTTCTCGTCGTGTGCGAATTGCTGCGCCTGCATGTCAGCTTGGTGCCTCCGTTCGTTTTCTTTGCCGGTCTCCCGGGCTTGCAGAATTTGCATGAGCCTTTCCTGCTGCTGCCTGTCTTCTTCCATCTCCAGGTCATGTTCGCGTTTGCGTTGTTCAAACTGCAGGTCAGCGTCCCGTTTGCGTTGCTGGTAGTCAAAATCAGCATCCCGTTGTCTGTTTGCCGCGGTCTGATCAGCCAGCATTTGCTGGATGTGAAGTTCCGTCTTGGCTTTTTCCACCATCATTTCATTCGCCCCCTGCATGCGCAGACGCTCGAACTCTATGCTGTCTTTGAGTTGCGCCAGTCGCAGTGCCATGCCGCGCTGGTAGGCATGCTGCTCGCTCAGGGCTCTGATTTCTGCCAGATCGTCCTCACGCAGCAGCCGGGTCCTTTCCATTTCGGCCAGGGCGGCTTCCCGTTCTTCCTTGGTACGTGCCTCGCGGAGCAGACGTTCGTTCTCGAGCAGCCGGACAAACTTGTCCATCTCGTCCTCGGTCAGCAACCGGTCTCTGTTGATTTCATTCAGTCGCTGTTGCAATTCGACGGCCGTGCGTGCCGTGTGGATCTGCTGGCTGTTGTTCAGGTCGGCCAGACGGTTCTTGAAGTCGTTCGTGCGGCGGAGATAATCCAGCTCCTGTTCGGAGAGATACATCTCGTGGCTCAGCTCGTTGAATCTCTGTATATCCTCATTGTCTGCCGAAATTTCGACGATACGCACGATTTCCAGTCCCCAGAAGGCTTCTTCGGCCGCCTTGTTCAGTTGCTCTTTGATGGCCGGCAATAACTCCTTCGGTATCCGGTTGGTCGTGATCGACTGGTCGTACAGAACTTCCTGAAGGGTCGTTCTCACCGTTTCGGCTATTTCATCAATCAGGATGGCCGTGTTCAGGATTTGCTTGTCTACCAGGTAATGCAGGATGAACTTTTCCTGTTCCTTTATCCGGAAATAAGCGTTCAGTCCCATGTTCATGTCATGATGTGCCGTATGAATAAGCATGGGCTTGAAGTCCTTGTAATCGTCCGGATGCTCTTGTTTGGCTCCGATCAGCATCGGGAAAGCTCTGTCCAGCAGGACTACAATCGAGAACGAAGCGCCCGCTTTGGCTTGTGCGAAGATTTCTCTTTGCTGCTTGGCGTGCATTTCCACCTTGGCCGCTTCTTCGGACTGGTCTTCCAGCTGCTTCCGTCGGCTCTTGAATAAATTGATGATCACCTGCCAGGCGTTGCTGATGGTCGTTGAAACTTGACTCGCCGCGTCGCTTATCGCGCTCCGTTTGGACTGAAAGTCATAAGAGCCGCCGCTGATGCTTGCCACCGTCGCCCCGTTGGCGCGGATAAAGGCGGTTGTGCCCTCGGCTATGATAATGCCCTCCACGTCTTTATAGGTTGCCATCTCCTGCTCGGTGATGACACGCGCCACCTGGCCGGGCGTGATATTCCAGAGAATGCGTTGGTTTGTCACGATGATATCCGTTTTCTCATTCTTGGTAGCCTGTGGGGCTTCTGTCGGCTGCTGTTGGGTAGGCGTTGCCTCGGGTGTACTTACGGAAACTTTAGTTCCGCACTTTACACAAAACTTGGCTCCTGGTTTTAGCGGAGCTCCACATTTAGCACAGTTCATATCTATCGTTTTTTGTTATTACACATTTATTATTTGGTTACTCTGACGCTTCTTATCCGGCCGTTCATGTCGGACGACACGCTCAGGCGGTTGTAAAAGCCTTCCGGTGCCTTTTTCCGATCGTCTAAGTCGTATTGGACTTCATATCCTTTCTGTCCGTTCAGGCTGGTGGTCCGGCTCATGCAGACAGGCTTTCTGGGACTGATGCCCCATTCTTTGTAAAGCTGTTCGCTAATCTTCGATTGGATTTCCGCGATGTTCGCATCCACCTGTGCCCTGACTTGAGCCAGCAAAGACATCGGTCGGGGAGCTTCCTCTGTCGGGATGGAGACACGCTCCAGCTTGCAGGATTCCGTTGTCGGGCTGCACAGGGTTCCGATGTTGGATTTGGCGGCAGGCGCGGCGGCCTTCTCTGTTTGGGGAAGCATGATAAACAGCGTCGGGTCTCCGAACAGGTTGAACTCCACCAGCGTGGTCGACTCTACCGGCCCTATTTCCGAAGCCTGGTGCAGGCATCTTCGTGCTTCGAACAAGGCGGCTCCGGCCGGAAAGCCGTCCAGCATGTGGTTCACAAATTCTCCCGTAAGGATGTCCGCGTTGCTCATTTGAACCGGACTGTTCGGGTCGCGTGGATCCGGCTTGCCGTATGCCACCCGCGACGCGCCCAGATAGATGAGCGTATTGGCCGCCATGGCGCTCAGCAGCATGCTGTGCGCTTTGTCGAATCCGATGAATCGGGCTCCGTAACAAGCCTCCGTGACAATGACATTGGGTTGCCTGCAAGCCGCGACGACCGCCGGGAAAATGGCAATTCTCCAGTCTTCTTCGTCTTTTACCGACTGTCCCAGGAAATAGGAAGTTTCTTTGGCTGCGCCGCCGTGCAGGTTGAAGAAGAGCAGTTGTGCGTCGGGATTAAATACTTGTCCGATTACTTTTGGATCCACTTCAGGCGTCAGGAACAGCCGGTCGTATGACAGCTCTTCCGGTATCGGATGATAATCCGGGAGCAGTTCCTCGCCCCTGATCCGGCTTGTCACCTTGGCGGTCACCTTCTTCCAGTGCGGGTCGCATTGCCCGTAGCCCGTGTCAACGGTGACGACAGGATTTTCAATCACCCGCTGCAGGTAGCCCGCAAGGTCTTGGAATACGGCGTCGGTCGCCAGCGGCAGTCTGCCCACATAAAACAGGGCGTCATAGAAAAACAACTGCCCGGAGCAGATGGCGTCATTCATCCGGGGACCATACGGATAGGCGTATAGTAAGTCCGTATCTATTTTCTTATCCGCGTCGCAGGCTTCGTCTCCCAGGTAATGGGGAATAGCCGGCATGGGGATGATGTCTTCTCCGCCAATGATGAACAGGAATGTCGACGGCTCTTCCTGCTTCCGCGTCTCCTCGTCGTGAATTTGTTTGAGCAGGTCGGCGTATTCATGCCAGGGAGCGTCCTGGGCGAGGCTCCTTCGTCTGCTGAAGAGACCTTTGGACTCGGCACCGGCGTCTGCCAGCCGGTAGAGAAATCCCTGTTCTGCCTTGAGACGGATGAAGGACTCTAAAAGGGAGGTAATATCTTGCGGACTGACTGACAGTTTCCGGGCCAGGCGAGGAATGTGTGTAAACAAGATGCCTTTTGCTAATATCGGGGAGTCCGCGTCTTTGGCGGACACCTGTTCCACTTTCGTTCCGCATTCCGGACAGAAAAGCATGTCATTATCTAATTGATTTCCACATTCAGGGCAAAACATAAACACTCTTTATATTAAGGTTAGCACTATTATTTGATGTATTTTTCTCTTCTTTTGGTGACACCCTTCACATAATTGCGAGCTTCGGAGGTACTCAGTTTTTGAGTCAGATGCTGATAAAGCTGGTTGTAATTGAGCTTGTTGATTGCACTGTAGGCATTGCTCAGTTGTGTCGTTCCGATAAAGGCCCGGCTCACGTTTCCCGCACCGGTATTGTAGCTGGCTATGACGCACAACCTTCGGCAACGTGCGTCTCTGACACGTTCGAACTGGTTGTACAAGATGCGTAGATAGGCCGTCCCTAATTCGATATTTTGGTCGGGAACGAACAGATAGCTTCGGGTAGGAACCTTTTCCACTCCATACACATATTTATAGGCATCTACACCGCCGGATGTGGGAACCAGCTGCATCAGGCCGTATGCCGGCACGTGGCTGGTGGCTTGTGGGTTGAAAGCGGACTCTTGTTCGATGACGGCATAAATCAGCGGCTGTTCAATCTGGAAGCGTTCGCTGTATTTCTTCACGATGTCTTTATACAGAGCGGCCGATTTGGATAGATTGTCGCGGACCAGTGGCATTTGGATGTAAACGACCTTGCGCCGGTTTCCATCCCTGCCGGTCACTTGCTCGACGGATTTGGTGCTTTGCAAGGCCACTTGATAGGCGATGGCTTCTTTTTCTTTCCTCAGCTTTTCCTGTTCGTCCAGCCTCTTGCGGGCCAGCGTCTTGCCTTTCTTGGGTTGCTTGGGCGCTGTCTTCTTCTTCTCCGGGAGGTTCAGCTCGCTTCCTCTGACCACAGGTTGGGGAGGCGCCTTTTTCTGGACGGTTGTCCGCCTTTGAGAGTTTGCGTCGCTCTCTGCGGTCGGGTCGATGTTGTAGTCGGACAGGTTCAGCAGTCCGTCCATGACCGGGTTTTGCGTGATGGGCGTGGATTGGTCCACTTGGGACCGATAGGGACAGGTGCTTCCCCGGCTCGTCATGAGCCGGTATATGGCTTCCGTCAGTTTCTCGTTGATGGTTTCCGGGTCGGCATCCGGGTCGACGGCCACTTCCACCCGTGCGTTGCCTTTCTCAAAGTTGACAACGGAGCGCGAGTGGAAGTCGTCGCCATATTCTACCCATTCGTATCTTGAATCGACCACGGCCGAGTCGCCTCCCCACACTTGCCGGATATTGTCCTTGTAGACGTTGAATTCGGCGGTCGCCTTTTCTACATAGGCATTGTAGGCGTCCTTCACGGAATCTGCATATTGCTCGAAGGCGATTATGTCCTCGGAAACACGGGTGTTAAAACTGTTAACCAGTGAATCCAGTTCGTCTCGAGTGGTTTGCGCGTTGGCGGATATGTACGCAGATGATAGTGCAAACGCGCATATCGCTGATAATATGTGATTTTTGTAGCCCCTACTCATGTCTCTTTGCTCAAGTGTGTCTTCAGGTAATCTAACAAATGTAAGTTTGCTTCTTTTCGCAAAGATAGCGTTTTTTTCATATTCCGCCAAATGAATATGAAAAAAATGTTAGATTTCGATGACCAGCGATTCGCGCGGCGCCATCTTCAGGTCTTCGGTGAAGCTGATGGTGCGGCCGCTGAGGATGTCCTTGCCTTGCTTCGTGTCCTTCAGGATTTCCCGGTAGAATTTCAGCGGCAGGGTGGTTTCGCTGTCCGTGCCGTTCAGCAGGACGAACACCGTCTTGCCTTTGTACTGGCGGGCGTAGGCGTAGACACCGTGCTGCACCATGAACTGCGTCATGCTGCCTTTGGCGATGACCTCGTTGCCCTTGCGCCAGTTCAGGAGGGTCTTGTAGAAGTTGTAGCATTCGTTTTGCAGCTCGGTGCGTCCTTCGGTGGTGAAGGCGTTTTGCTTGTCGCCGGCCCATCCGCCGGGGAAGTCGCGGCGCACGTAGCCGTCACTCTTGCTCTTCACGCCGTTCATCATGATTTCCGTGCCGTAGTACAGCTGCGGAATGCGCCGGGTGGTGAGCAGCAGGGTTGTGGCCTGCTTCAGCATGGGCAGGTTCTGCCCTTCGCCCAGGAAGCGGTCGGTGTCGTGGTTCTCAATAAAGGCCAGCACACTGGCGGGGTTGGGGTAGAGGTAGTCGTAGACAAAGTTGTTGTACACGCGGTCCAGTCCCTTGAACCAAGTCTCGGTCTGCTCGTTCTTGGCGATGTTTATCTTGTCATAGAAGCTGAAGTCCATCACCGTCTTCAGGTTGCTGTTCTTCGGGGCTGACAGTTTGGAGTCCTTCTGCCACCAGGCGGTGTAGGCGGGTTCGGTCACCCACGTCTCGCCCACGGTGTTGTAGTTGGGGTATTCCTCGTTCAGTTCCTTCATCCACCGGCTCATGGCGTCGTAGTCGGCGTAGGGATAGGTGTCCATGCGGATGCCGTCGATGTTGGCAAACTCAATCCACCAGAAACTGTTCTGGATGAGGTATCTCAGTACGTGCGGGTTCTTTTGGTTGAGGTCGGGCATGGAGGGCACGAACCATCCGTTGTTCATCTGGTCGAAGTCATATTGCGAAGTGTAGGGATCCACGTGCGGCGTCAGCTTGAAGGACGTCTGCACGAAGTTCTCCCGGAAGTCGGAGTGGTTGAACCAGTCCTTCGAAGGCATGTCTTTGATCCATGCATGGTCTACACCGCAATGGTTGAAGATCATGTCCATCACAATTTTGATGCCACGTTGGTGTGCCTTGGATATCAGTTGGCGGTATTCTTCGTTGGTGCCGAAGCGAGGGTCTACCTTGTAGTAGTCTGTCGTGGCATAGCCGTGGTAGCTGCCGCCCTGCATGTTGTTTTCCAGTACGGGGGTGAACCACAGGGCCGTCACGCCCAGGTCGGTGAAATAGTCCAGATGTTGCTCGATACCGGCCAGGTCGCCACCGTGGCGGGCATTCGGATCGTTGCGGTCCACTTTGGCATCGAGCATGCCTTCCACTTGGTCGTTGTCCGGATTGCCGTTGGCAAAACGGTCGGGCATCAGCAGGTAGAGGGCGTCCGAAGCGTCGAACCCTTTGTGCTCGCAGCCTTTCATGGCGCGTGCTTTCAGCTCATATTCTTGTATGGTCTGTTTCTTGCCCTGGCTGAAGGTGAGTTGCATCTTGCCGGGCTTCACATCTTTGTCCAGGTTCAGGTATACCAGCAGGTAGTTGTTGCTTTCCAGTTTTACGATGCTGCTCACCGATACGCCGGGATAGTCCACCGCTACCCGTGCGTCGCCGATGCCTTCGCCATAGACCATCAGCTGCAGCTCGGGGTTCTGCATGCCTGTATACCAGAAGGGTGGGTCAATT
>CALUFR010000086.1 GCA_944319875.1 uncultured Bacteroides sp. | reverse complement strand
AAAACAAATTAAAGCAATGATAAAACATTTATTTATTTCAGCCTTGTGCGCAGCAGCATTTACCGGTGCCGCAGCACAGGAACAACACTCAGACACCATACAATCGGTGTATGACACCACCGAAGAGGTGATGTATAACAACGACAAATACAAAGTGGAAACCAACCACTTTTGGGACAACTGGTTTGTCAGTGCAGGCTTTGGCGGAGAAATCATCTTTGGCAACCATGACAAACAGGTAAAATTCTTAGACCGTGTGGCACCGGCACTTGACATCGCCGTAGGGAAATGGTTTACACCCGGCATCGGTGTACGCCTGATGTACAGCGGTCTGTCTGTAAAGGGAGCCACCCAAAAAGAAGGACATGGAGAATTCCCCACTCATAGTACAGGGGTGGATGTACCCGGCAAAGGAGGTGACGGTTATTGGCTGATGAAGCAGAAATTCAAGTTCTACAATCTCCACCTCGATGCCCTGTTCAATATGTCGAACATCCTGTGTGGATACAACGAAAAGCGCGTGTACAACTGCACTCCCTATATAGGACTTGGCTGGGCGCGTGTATGGGAGTCGCCGCAAAGCATGGAGGTGAGTGCAAATGTGGGTGTGCTCAACTCGTTCCGCCTGAACGACGCACTTGACCTGAACCTCGACATACGGGGAGCCTACATGAGCGACCGTTTCGACGGTGAGCTTGGCGGACGTTGGGGCGAAGGTGTGTGGAGCGCCACTGTGGGACTGACCTACCGCTTCAAGGAACGGGGCTGGGGACGCAGCAAGACCATCATCCGCACCCGTGATCGTCAACGCGAGCTGAAAGCCATGCAGGACAAGCTGAACGACATGCAGGCACAGCTGGCAAAACGCGAGCGCGATTCCATCACCGTGGTACGGACTTTGGCGGCTGCCAACTTTGTCATCTTCAAGATAGACACCTGGGATTTGACCAACGAAGCCCGTGTGCAACTTGGCTTGTTTGCCGAGACCATCAAGAAGGCTGACCCGAATGTGGTGTACATCATCACCGGTTATGCAGACAAGGGCACAGGCAGCGTGGAGCGCAACATCCTGTTGAGCAAGAACCGTGCCCGCGTGGTTTACGAATGTCTGGTCAACGAATTTGGCGTACCCAAGAAGCAACTGCGCGTAGACCACAAGGGAGGCGTGGACAATATGTTCTACAATGACCCGCGCCTGAGCCGAGCCGTAATCACCCGCATCATGGATGAGGAAAAATAATCTATAAATAAAAAACGTAAATATGAAATGTAATATTTCAGCATGGTGCCGTCAGACCTTGACCGACCATGCAAAAAAGAGAATAGCCGGTTTCGGCTTATTATGCACATTGTTGCTTGCCGGAATCCTATCATCCTGCACGGACGACGAATTTCCGGAAGCGGGGATGAACGCCATGCAAACCATAAGTGACCTGAGAGCCACCAATCCCAGAGGACTGGTCCAACAATCCGATGGGACATGGATGTCGCAGAAGTGCAGGGTGCCTATCGTCGGGCCAGGACGAATAGTGACCTATATCAACGGCGAGTCGGTCGATGAGGGTGTCGCGGGCAACAACGCAGTGGACACGGATTTAAGCAACTACACAACGACAAGCACGAAGATAGTAAATGTGAATGTATATACCCCCATCATCTCCATACGAGACACGCATCATACCTATTCCGCAGGACAGAAAGTGGGGTTCATATTCAAAGAAACGGGCGAGGGCCTACTGTCAGCGGATGTGTTGAACGGTATAACAATACAGACTTTCCTTCATGGCAGCGATGACCCGCAAGAAACAATCGTAGCTAAAGGGGGTGATAATTCCTTGCTCAATTTGAACCTGTTGTCCATAACCTCAAACGGTGGAGTCATATCCGACCGCGAGATTTCCTTTGAAGCCACCAAAAACTTTGACGAAGTAAGGCTCTGCTTGTACGGCATAGATGCAAATGTCATCTCTTCGATGGACATTAGCGTCAAATATGCATTTGTAGGCGAAAATCGGGAAATCCGCGCAACGTCAGAAGACAAGTTTAAAGATTATTGGAGTTCGGGGGCACCCACTATCGGTTCACACAGCATCATAAATGAAGGAAACATCGTCGATAGCGATATAGGCAATAGCGCACCATTTACGAGTATTCTCGAGGGTGCTTCATTTGCAACCGTAAATTTCCATAAGACCATTCCTGCCGGCACGGAAATCGGCTTCCGCTATTCAAGCGTAAACCTTGTAGATATTAGCGTCTTGGGAGGAAATGCCCCGACAATCAGTACCTATAATGACAAGAATGAAGAAATGGAAAGTTCAACTCCAAAAGGAAACCTTTTGGGAATAGGACTCATACGAAATACCCGAGATGCATATATCAGCATACAGACTACGAAACCATGCACACAAGTAAGATTCACACATCCCCGTAAACTACTCGGTTTGGGCGGTATGAATGTATATTACGCTTATGTCCGTGAACCGGTCAAGCTTGACCCCTATCGTCTGACTCTGACAGGCGGCATCACCCATCTGTGCAAAGGCGACGCAGCCTTGATTCCTGTAGAAAGTACCACCCTGCCAGGCGGCAGCGTACTTTCACTGGAATGGAAAAACCGAGATAACGAAAAGACCGGAACCACGCACTGCACCCTCAGCGACGACAGGAAGTTCTTACAGGTAGACGGTGCTGAATCGTGGGAAGAAGGAAGATATTATGTGGACATACTTCTGGAAGGAGAACACCTGTACGCCGAAGTGTACGTCCACCCGAAGCAGACCACATGGCAACCGCAGGACAACTCCACGGACTGGAACACTTGGGAAAACTGGACAAACGGAGTGCCTTGGGACTGCAGCAATGTGTTCATTCCTGCTAATGTCGAAAAATATCCGGTGTTGAGCGCATCCGGTACGGAGGAATACTGGTGCAACAACATCCATTTTGCTCCCGGTGCTGAATTAATTGGCCAATCCCACCTGCATTATACGCAAGCTTTTGTCGATATGAATCTCAGTTCTGGAGCTTATCATCTGATATCGGCACCGCTGCAGGCCATGGTGACGGGAGATATGTTTGTAGCTCAAAACGTAAATGACTGGGAAAGGTGGAGAACAACGCCATCTGATGGTCAGCTTCCGAATTTCTTTATGCCGATTGACGGGAAAAAACAGGGAAATGACAATAATTCCGCTTACATAGAACAGCGCAGAGATCCTTACATTTACCAAAGGTTCTGGAATAGTGCGGTAAGAAATGAAACACTCACAAGATCCTATAACACTACAGATAAAGCCATCACTGAATTTACTGATTGGTCGAGAAGTTTTAATGCAGTTGAAACCAAATATGAAGTGGGACAAGGCTTCGCATTGAAAGCCGGAGATGAGCCAAATGCTACTCATTATCGTTTCCACTTCCCGAAGTCATTCAGCAGCTATCATTATTATGGAATAAACGGTAATCCATTGAAGGGAAGTTCAATTGCCAGAACGAAGGAACAAATCGGCCGTCTCTGGACTGCGGAGCAGATTAACAGGTTAACGCTCGAACGTGAAACAAGCGGAACTCTTTACCTGTTCGGAAATCCGTTCATGGCGCACATTAACATCAAGAAGTTCTTGGAAGCAAATTCATCTGTTTCCTCTGTAAAGGTTTACAAAGACGGACAATATGTTGACATTACCCGCAGCAATGTGACAGACGGCGCACAGATAGCGCCGATGCAAGCCGTCTTTTTAACGGCGACCGCTGGGATACGACTTGGCATCACGCTATCGGAAGATATGCTCGAACAAGGGAAGTCGTCCACCCGGCTTACACGAAGAATGGCGAACCAGGTACGGCTGACAGCCACTTCCAATAGGCATTCGGCATCTTGTGTCGTCGTATCTTCTTCA
>CALUFR010000085.1 GCA_944319875.1 uncultured Bacteroides sp. | reverse complement strand
CAACACAACTGATATTTTAAATTGAAAACTTATATGCCATCAGATGAACTTGGGTGGAGACACTATAGTGGTTTTGCACCCTGTATTATAACTCAAACTAACGTTCTCGGACGGCCTGGGGGGGGGATAATACCCTAAAAACATATTATTCATACCCCCATAATTTTGCATATTTCTCTATGTATTAATGAATTAGCCATTTTTACTCCCTAAAAAGAAAAACATCTCGTTTTTACCATATTATATATACTATTCCAAACTAACCGCTCCTATCACCAATGCGATACCCGTTATTTCGTCCATCGGGATATCAAAAGGCGGATAGTCCTTGTTGTTTGAAACCGCTGTAAGGCACCCATCCTGCTCACTCGGCATGAGCCTCTTTACAAGGATGCCCTGTTCCCTCGTTGCGATGACATGACATTTGTTCCATTGCAGAAACTTTCGGTCGTGCAAGATGGTGCAAGCCACTACATCGCCGGAGTTGAATTGCGGGTACATGGAAAGGCCGGACACCTCGATCATGAAGTCAACATGGGAGAAGCGAAACTTAGGTATCACATAGTATTCCTTCACATCTTCCTTTGTAATAGAGAAATCACCGCTTCCGAAACCTGCCGCAGCAGTTGCCGTAACCAAAGGGATGGGCTTTACGCCTCTTTCCATGACATTAGTAAAAGGGATAGCTTCAGGTTCTGATACGATATCCGAAGATGTAGGCTGTAACACATAGCTCTTTGTTTTGGGTATATTAGACGATACCGTATTAGGCTGTTCCTTAAACATACTCCCATTTCCTGTAAGAAGCCATTCTGAAGAGATATTGAATTTTAATACAATATTCTGTATTGCAGTAAGTCCAACTGAACTTCTTCCTTTAGATATTTCAGTCACCATTGATGGGCTTATGCCGATTTTAAGGGCAAAATCTTTCTTGTCGGATATTTCATCCAACTCTAATAGCTCATGGTATGCTTCAACAAAGCGTGCAGAAATCTCGTTCTTTGTATCCATAATACAGAATATTGAAAAATATTTCTCGTTTTAGTTGTTTAATAATACAGAATACTGTATATTTGCAGCGTATTCGAAATACGAACACGCCCCAAAGATAGGAAAAGGGGCGGAGAAAAACGAATAAATGAAGTAAAACTTAAAATAGCGAAAGTATGAGAAGGTATTATTTTGAACTGACGGACGAGCGCTACAACGATTTGGGCGCGGCCATTCCGGATGGGAGCAACAAGCAGGCCGCCATCAACAAGGCACGGCAATGGATGAGGGACAACGGTGTCAAGAAAGCCGTCCTCTCGGTCAACAGCATGCGGACCGACAACCTGCTGGATGCGATAGATATAGAATTGGATTAAAAATAGAGCGATATGACACAGAAAGAATTTGAAGAAAGAACAGGCATTAGGCCGACAGCGGAGGAATTTGATTACATCCATGCGGTCTATTTGAATACCTCAATGAATAAGGACGAGTTCTGCAAGGAATGGAAAAAGTACGGGGATAGCCGGATTGTCCGAGACGTACATGTACGGGTCTTGAACTATGAGATGAAATGTAAACGCCAAGAGAGCACCATCAACGAGTTGGCCGACTTCCTGATAGGGAAAGCACATGCGTACGACGATACCGATTTCCGGAATCAGGCAGTGAAGTTGGTCGGGGAAATGGATGTGGTAAAGCGGACTATCGAATTGGGGCTTCCGCTTTGGGATGAAGACAGGAAGTGCATTCTTTCGATGATTGACGAACAAGGCAGGAAGATTGCCGGATAACGGACAGCCCGGAAAGACGGGCAAGGGGCGGTTAGTTCAGTCGGCAGAACAGGCGGAACTTCCATCAAGGGAGAAGCCATGGTCCACGGTTCGAGTCCGTGACCGCCCACGAAACATAAGTTCATAAATTTAGTTAGACGGCTACATGTGTAGCGAGACTGTTCCGGTTCGGGATGAATAGGGACAGCTTTTTGAAGTGAAACCATTAAAAAACGAAAGATATATGAAAAAGAGAATCGTAGTAGTGCGTGGTGAAGTGAAGGAAATCGCTCGACTGATGGGGTGTACCCCCGACATGGTAGGCCATGCGTTGGCCTTCCGTAAGAACACGGACCTTGCCCGGCGCATCCGCCGGATGGCGTTGCTGCGTGGTGGCATCGAGATTGGTAACGAACCTGTAAACGTGACGGAAGATGGAAGGACAGTCGGGATTGTTCAGTAGTGAGAGGGAGTGGTGGTGCGCCCTCACCGCGAGGCAGAAGCTGTATGCCGCCTACTTCCTGCTGAGCTTCGTCCTCGTGGCGTTGCTGGCGGACGGAAGTCCCCTATGGGTGTTAATCGTAGCCACGCTGAACTTCGGCAATTCGGCGAGACTGGTCACAAGAGTGCCGACAGATAAATTGGAGGACTAAAGCCATGGGCACAATAGGTTTTGAAGCTGAAGTAAGGAACCAGCATAATCCGAGGTTGCTTTCAAACGAAGATGTTGGAATAGCTCATCAAGTGAACTCCATTTCCTCGTATCCCCAAAATGAAGGATTATCTTCCAGAGATGAGGATTTTCAACAAACAAGGGGAACATCCGAACGGCAATCGCATTGTAGTGAGCACGATGATACTTATTCTCGTTCAGGATACTACTCCAAGACGATAAAAAATCAAGCCGATTTGTCTCGCGAATCAATTCCGGATTTTGATTTAGAAGGTTTTGCAGATAACCCTGGTGCTGAAGGTAAAAATGGGGAAACATATCTTCCGATTTGTAATAATGCCATTGAACTACGGCTAAGTGAAGATGGTACATGGACGATAATTCGCAAACCGTTTCTTCAAACCATTTCAAGCCTGTTACTTCACCTGTAAATTCGCCTTTAATCAAATGATGGCAGTATTCATGCGCGAACTGGTAAATCCATTTGGACCAATAATTTCGAGTGACATGAAGATAAATGTGATGCAGATCCTCTGATTCCTTACAACATTGAGGGATATCCTTAAGATGATTGAACGAGATGACACATTTAGCCGTGGTGAAAGGTTCTATTTCCAACGCTTCTGAAAAGTTGAGGTCGATAGAACAAAGCAGGTCAAATATGACTTTGGGGTCGAACTCTCCAAATGAAGGATCCTTTTCGAAATCCACATTACGGCTGATTTCAATGATGGGGTATGAATCCATAGCGAAACAATTTTAGTTAGACACTACAAATATAATCATTAATCGGGAAAACCCGCAAACAAAAGGAGTATGGAATACTACAACGGCATAATGTGCGTGGATTACGGGGAACTGACCAAGGAACCGGATCCTATAATTCAATATTACACCTTACGCAAGAACGTGACCAGAGGCAATGTCACTGTGGTCCACCGAGGTGGTGGCGAAGGCTCTTACGCCCTGATCGTGTATTCCTCTCTCCCCGAAAAGTACCGGGCCAGATACTTGTCCAAATACGGCGACCCGGAAACCATCCTAAAACAACAGCGCATGGAAGAAAAAGTAAAGACAGACGAAGAGGCCCGCAAGTTCTTCGAGGGCTACACCTACGAGATGAACGGCAAGGAGACCACCCTGAGCGGGAAGCTGATAGAAGAATACACCCTGAACGCCTCCGTGCTGAACGCACTGATCGGCGGCATGGAGGAACAAGGCCGCCTGACGAGGACATTGAACAACTGTCGCCGCAACCTGTGGAAGGAGGCTCTTATCACCAGCGAGAACCTGCGGGAACTGTACGGGCACACCCTCCCCGCCAACGAGGCGAGGCTGAAGGAGAAAATCGCCCTGTACCGCAAGGAGGGATACTCCGCCCTCATATCGGGCAAGGTGGGCAACAAGTGTACGGTGAAGATCACCAAGGAGGCGGGCGAGTACCTGGTGGCCTTGAAACGCAGCCGCGTTCCCGTACGCACCGACGCGCAGATATTCACCGAGTACAACCGGGTAGCAGCCGAGCGTGGCTGGAAGCCGCTGAAGAGCATCCGCAGCCTGACGGGATGGTTCAAACGCCCAGAAGTGGAGCCGCTGTGGTGGGACGCCGTGCACGGGGAACTTTCCGCCCACCAACGCTATGGGCGTAAGCACAAGACGGAACTGCCCGGGCGGCGCGACTCACTGTGGTACGGCGACGGCACGAAGCTCAACTTGTACTACCGGGACGAAGACGGGAAGATGCGCACCACCTTGGTGTACGAAGTCATCGACGCATACAGCGAGGTGTTGCTTGGCTACCACATCAGCGACCGCGAGGACTTCGAGGCGCAATACAACGCCTACCGCATGGCCATACAGGTGAGCGGCCACAAGCCCTACGAGATTGTGCACGACAACCAAGGAGGTCACAAACGGCTGGAGAAAAAGGACGGGACGGACGAGCCGGGCTTCTTCGACCTGATATGCCGCGTTCACCGCCCGACGGCTCCCTACAGCGGCCAAAGCAAGACGATAGAAAGCGTGTTCGGACGCTTCCAGTCGCAGGTGCTGCACCAAGACTGGCGTTTCACCGGCATGAACGTGACCGCTAAGAAGGCGGAGAACCGTCCGAACCTGGAGTTCGTGGAAGCCAACAAGGACCGGCTGTTCACCCTTGCCGAACTGAAGGAGCACTACGCCGAGGCGCGAAAGGCGTGGAACGAAGCCCCGCATCCCGCCACCGGCATCCCCCGCATCGAAATGTACCGCCAGAGCGTGAACGAGGAAACGGACGTGGTGACCGTGCACGACATGGTGGACATCTTCTGGATATGGGCCAAGAAGCCGGTGACGTTCACTCCGTCCGGCATCGAGGTGACCATCGGGAAGATCAAGAAGCCCTACGAGGTATATGCGGCACCCGGTCAGCCCGACCATGAATGGCGCCGTCGCAACACCTACCGCCAATTCTACGTGAAATATGACCCCAACGACCTGCAGAGCGTCCGCCTGTATTGGAAGGACAACGCCGGACAACTCCGCTTCGAGCGGGTGGCCGAGCCTTATATGGTCATCCACCGCGCCATTCAGGACCAACAGGAGGGCGAAGCCGCCTTCATCCGCAGGGAACAGGAGGCCAACATCCGCGACCGCATCGAGCGGCAGGTTATCGCCAAGGAAATAGAATATGCCTACGGTGTTGCTCCGGAACAGCACGGGCTGAGCACCCCCAAGGTGAAAGGCGTCACCAAGGAAGCGCAACGCGAGATAGACCGCCGCACGAAGAAGTACAGCCGCGATCCGGAAGAATACCGGATAGGACGTGCTACCAAGAAGATAAGCAACCTGACCTTCGACCAACTGACGGACAACACCATCGACGTCAAGCGGGTGGCCGGGAAACTCTAAAAAATGAAGAACTAAGAATGAAGAATTACCATTAATATAAATGATATGGAAGCATTGACCAGACAAGAGAAAGACAACATCCGCGAAGCGCTGCGCTCCTACGTGGCGCGCTACCCCAGCCAGAACAAGGCCGCGGGCAGCTTGAAAAACACCAGTGCGGGTACAGTAAGCAGCATCCTCAACGGAAAGTACGAGAACATCAGCGACGAGATGTTCCGAAACCTCGCCGCACAAGTGGGCAGCATACGCACGGAGACAGGCTGGCAAATCGTGGAGACCTCCGCCTATCAGGAGATACACTACGCATTAGACGACGCCCAGCGTTGGCGCAACGTCACGTGGGTGGTGGGCGAGGCCGGATGTGGCAAGACCACCACGGCAAGCCTCTACGCACGCGAGAACCGGGAAGTGTTCTACATCCTCTGCTCGGAGGACATGAAGAAGGGCGACTTCGTGCGAGAGATAGCCCGCACCGTGGGCATCCGCACCGAAGGCTACAACATCCGTGAGGTGTGGAGCCTGATATTGGACGACATCGTGCAGATGGAAGCCCCGCTGCTCATCTTCGACGAGGCCGACAAGCTGACCGAGCCCGTGTTCCACTACTTCATCAGCCTGTACAATAAGTTGGAGGACAAAGCGGGCATCGTGTTCCTCAGCACCGACTACATCAAGAAGCGCGTTGAACTGGGCCTTCGCTACCGCAAACCAGGCTACAAAGAATTCTACAGCCGCATGGGACGCAAATACTTTGAACTGGACGAGACAACCGCCAACGATGTCTACGCCATCTGCGTGGCCAACGGCCTGCAGGACCGGAAGAAGATAGACGAAGTGATACGCGATGCGGAAACTTGCGACTTCGACCTGCGGCGGGTGAAGAAAGCCATCCACCGCGCCAAACGGATGAGCGAAACCACTAATAAATGAAGAAATAAGAATGAAGAATGAAGAATTTTCAAACACCGGCAAAACACCGTTCAAACGGGATTCTTCATTCCTCATTCATCACTCTTAATTAAGATATGAAACGGGCATTGAGCGTAAGGGATATATTGGACAAGAAATACCGCACCTTCCCCTTCGAGGGCAAGTGGCGGGAGGCGTTCGGCGAGCCGGAACGCACGGGCGTGTGGTTCATCTGGGGGAATTCGGGCAACGGGAAATCCTCCTTCGTCATGCAACTCTGCAAGGAATTGTGCAAGTATGACCGCGTGCTGTTTGACAGTCTGGAGGAAGGCTCTTGCCTGACGGTGCAGAACAGCCTGAAGATACACGGCATGGCCGAAGTGAGCCGCCGGTTATCCTTCATACAGGACGATATGGAAGCCCTGAAAGCCCGCCTGCGACAGCACAAAAGCCCCGGTATCGTCATTGTAGACAGCTTTCAGTACACCCGCATGAGTTACCGCGACTACATCGCCCTAAAGGAAGCCTTCCCCGACAAGCTCTTCATCTTCACCAGCCATGCCAACGGGAAAGTACCCCGCGGGGACGCTGCCGTGGGCGTGATGTACGACGCCACGCTGAAGGTATGGGTGGAGGGCGGAGTGGCTTTCAGCAAGGGGCGTTTCAAGGGCAGCACGGGCGAGTACGTGGCTTATCCCGAACTGGCGGGACGTTACTGGGCGGACAGGGACAAGGGGAAAATCTGAAGCAATGGACAATCGAGAATTGATAATGGACAATTAATAATTAAAGTGAGAACGAGATGAGAAAAAAGAAAGTCTACATCAGCGGTGCCATCGCGCACTACGATCTGGAGGAACGCCGCCGCGCCTTCGATGACGCCGAGCGGTTCCTGAGCCTGAAAGGCTTCGAGCCGGTGAACCCGTTCAAGAACGGCCTGCCGGACGAAGCGCACTGGAGGCTGCACATGCGGGCGGACATCGCCCTGCTATTAGAGTGTGATTACATCTACATGCTGGCGGGATGGGAACTGAGCAAAGGCGCGAAGCTGGAGCTGGACGTGGCCTCCTCGTGCGGCATCGGAGTATTGTTTGAGAACCAATCTAATCTGTAAGCGTATGAATAAAACAGCATCAACACGCGGAGTAGCGGTTGTTACTTTGGTCGTTAAAGTTTATAAAGGCAAGTGCATTACCTCTTACGGTACACGGATAGGCTTCTGCGGGGAGTTCAACAAACAAATCTTGTCAGAACTAAAAAGGCATTTTAAAGAGTTATATGAAGAGCATAACAGGAGTGAGCACAAAGATGCAGATAAAATTACATGCTCCGCTACGGTAAGGACAATGAAATGCGATATATTATTAAATGGAGGGAAATAACATGGAACGGCCAATCACCAACTTCGCCCGCTTCTACGCTGCCTTCAACCTGCTGCCCACCAAGGGTGACCGGGAAGAACTGAAGCGGAGCATCGTGCGGCAGTACACCCGTGACCGCACAGACAGCCTGCGGGAGATGAACCGCAAGGAATACGAGGAATGCTGCGCTGCACTGGAACGCCTGAGTGGGAAGAACTACGACCTGATGCGTGCCGAACTTCGCCGCCGCCGTTCTGCCTGCCTCCACCTGATGCAGCTGATGGGCATCGACACTTCGGACTGGGACCGCGTCAACGAGTTCTGCCGTCAGCCACGTATCACCGGCAAAGAATTCCGACAGTTGGACACCGAGGAATTGGATGCGCTTGCCGTGAAGCTGCGCGCCATCCGGCGCAAGGGCGGGCTGAAACCGAGGGAAAAAGAAAACGAAGTGAAACCGGGCGTCACGGTGTGCATGGTCATCCGTGGCAACGCCATAAAAAATTAGCAACCATGGAAAAGAAATCGGAACAAGCACTCGAAGTGCTGGAGAAAGAAATCATCGCCGCCACCCTCGACATGGAGAACGAGGAAGCCGCAGACTTTTTCAGCCGGTTGGCAGACTGGGCGTACGCGCAGAGCGAGGCTATGCTGATCACCGCTGACCTGGAAATGCAAGACTACGAAAACGAATAATAACCATCAATCATTAACCCATTAAACATTAAAGACATGGACATTACCCAACTTACCCCCGAGCAGCGGGCCGAACTGAAAGCCCAGCTCGAAGCCGAAGAAAGAGCCGAAAAGGCACGTGTGGACGCCGAACGCGAGGCGTACAAGCAACTGGTGGACGCAACCGTCCGCAATTCCGTAAAGAAACTGCAGACCCTCTCCGCCGAGATGATGCGCGTCAAGCAGGAGGTGTTTGCCGAGTTCGAGACCGTCATCCGCATGAAGAACGACCTGTTCCGCGTCAAGCTGGACCGCAAGAGCGACACCTTCACCACCGAGGACGGCACGATGACCCTCACCCTGGGCAACCGCACCAACGAGGGATGGGACGACACCGTGGAGGCGGGCATCGCCAAGGTGAAGGAATACCTCGCCACGCTGGCCAAGGACGACAACAGCGCCGCCCTGGTGGAGACCGTCATGGGACTGCTGGCCAAGGACCGCAAGGGCGCGCTCAAGGCAAACAAGGTGCTGGAGCTGGAACGCCTTGCCGTGAAGAGCCAGGGCCGCGACTTCCTGGACGGCATCAGCATCATCAAGGCCGCCTACCGCCCCGTGCCCACCTGCCAGTTCATCAGCGTGGAGACTAAGGACGACAAGGGGAACGCGACACCCCTGCCGCTGTCGCTGGCGGCGATGTAGGAGCGTATGTTCTACCGCCGCCCCATGAAGCTGCTCGTCCAGGTGGAGGACAGCCTGCTCGGGCAGGTTGCCTCCTACTGGGAGTTTTACGGCAAGCCCTGCCGCCTGCTCCTGCGACCCGCCAAGGCGGAGAACCTCACCGCTGTCACACTGGACATGGACAATCCCGACGCCGGCTCCTTCGTCTGGGCACTGGTGGAACGGTTGCACGTCCGGCTCTATGATGCAGACACCCGGCAAACGGTGAAGGCGGAGGAGGTGTTTATGTATTAGCCTGCTATATCAGGAATAAAGGGGACGACTTACAATCGCCCCCTTTTGCTTACACGCTCCCCGCCAGCCTGTGCAGCAGCGCATACACCGTCCGCTCGCTGACGTGGTAGCGTTCCGCCAGCACGGCCACGGCATAAGTCGCCTTGTAACCCGCCCGTATCATTTTCGTGTAGTCACGAAAAAGGTCGGCGTAGCGGTAGTCATTGGTGCGGATGCCGGCATCCGAAAGGCGGTGCAGCAACTCTTTGTGGAAAGAAATCAGTTCGTATAGGGTCATAGTTTCAAAAATTAAAGTATCTTTGCGGTGCCAATCACTTATTAAAAACGCTCATCACGCGGCAGAAGGCATACAGCCCTCGGTCGTGCGTGATGAGCGTTTTTGTTATAATAAGTGATTGGCGTTACTTTATAACAGGCCGGGGGCTTTCTTTTCCCCCCATTTTCTCCCTATATGCTTGTATAATTGGCAGTTTCTTCCTACTTTTGTATTACAGTTTTCAGGGAATAACGTTCAACATCATTTTCATCTGTCTATGAAGAAGGGCCGTCGCCCCATCGTGGGCCGTAGTTACGTCCGCCGCGTGGCGGACATCGTGCGCATCTACGACGAGCACAGCCACAGCGGGCTGAGCAACCGGGAGATACTGCGCCGCTACATCTATCCCCTTTATCCCATCTGCGAAAAGACCTTCTACAACATCATCAACGCCAGTGCAGACCCCAAGGTCATCAGCCGCATTGATGAGATGAACGCGCAACTCAAACTTTTTTAATGTGCTGCTGGCTGACGCGGCACGTGTAGTCCGTCACGTCCTCCACCAGTTCCTCGTGGTTGTGGTTGGTGTGGCTGGCCGAGCGGCGGAACAGGAACACGCTGCACGTGCCGTCCGAGGCGGCGAAGTCCCACAGATGGTCGTCGATGCGGTCCAGCAGGTCGAACCGCCGCAGGGATTGTTCCCGGTAGATGCTTCCGTCCGCCGCGCTGCCCTGCCAGGGCGTGACGATATGCAGCCTCACGGTCAGGTCCGCCTGTTGTACCGGTCCGCCCAAGGTGGTCCACTGCATGGGCCGGAACTCCACAAACACGGCGGGCGTGGGAAACGGCGCTTCCTGCTCGATGAATTCCACCTGCTCGTTCCACAGGTCATAATGCTTCAACGCCGGTTCCCCGGATTCGTCCTTCAGTTGTTTCAGCCGCTCCATGAGGCTGGTGTAGATAAAGCTTCGCATAATAATGATTAATGGTTAGTGGTTAATTCTTCATTCTTCATTCTTCGTTCTTCATTAAAACAGTTTCATATTCTCCAGGGCGATTTCCCGCAACAGCCGCTCCACGTCCGGATGGTTGCCGATGAACTGGCGTTTCGGGATGACGATCTTGCTGCCGGCGGGTTTCAACGCCATCGCCTTGTAGAAGGAGGCTTCGGAGGAGAGGACACGGTTACGCTTGTCGTTCCGGAATGTTCCGTCCTTCTTGCGCCGGAACCGGGTGGCGATGGGGGCGTATCCCTTGACGGGATATCCCTTGCTCCCCGTGATGGTGAGGTATCTCCACCAGAAATACTTCTTCATCCTGCGGGTGACGGTGATGCTGCCTCCTTCGTTGTGGATGGCGGCATAGGGCACGTCGGTAAAGAACCGCACGCTGTCCTTCTTGGTGACCTCGGCACGCAGGCTGCGGCGCAATGTTCCCTCGCGAACCAACAGCCCCCGGCTGCGGTCATCGTTATACTTGCGCCTCGCCCACCGCTGGTTGAAGAAGGCTTCCCGCTCGAAGTTCTTGTCGAACTCCTCAAGCAGCTCCACGCTGACATCCTTCAGGGTCAGTTCGATGAAGCGGTCGATGCGGGCTTGCAGGTCGCGGAGGATTTGCTGTTTTTGGTTCATTGTCTAACAGATTTATATTACTTTTGCAGCCAAAGATTACGTTTATGAAAGATATAGAGTTTCGTTATAAGATTGCCGACATGATCCTGAATTCGTTCTATCAAAATCGTACCGGATACATAGAAAAGCAGGATCTTTTCAGCGACAATTTACCTAATCAAGATGAAGTGCTTGCCTTTCTGGTGTCGGAAGGCTTGCTTGATGAGAACCCATACGGCTACAAAATAACTTATAAAGGTCGGATTGCTGTGGACAAAGGCGGTCTTTATGGTGCTTGGAAGCGCAAGCGCATTATGTACATTTGCACCATTGTCGCTGCCATTGCGGGTGTCATTGCCATTTTGGTGGCTTTCATCTGATAACAGCATAAGACGTATGCATTTCCAATGCCACGCTTTCAATGCTTGTTTTTGCTCTTTTTTATTCATAGTTTTTGCATATTAAAAAATTATCATTACTTTTGTATCGGTTCATTCCCGCAAGGGTTTGAACCCCGCCTCCGGCAGATTTGGTTTAATCCAAGTCTGCCGGTTGTATTTTGAATCCCGCCGCAAGCATTTCCTCGCGGGAATACCTTCTGTCTTTCCCTTCCTTTATGACAGTGACATGCTTTATATTCTCGCTTCGACGAATGCGGTCTTTCAAGGCATCTGTCAAGTCACCCCAAGATATTTCAGAATCTATCCACAGCACAATGTCGTCCGCCTGATCCTTGCCTTTCCTGAGCAAGTTGTCAATGGAACTTTTTGTGGGTGTCGAATTCTGTTTATATTCCTGCTCCACGCCCAGTGTGCGGTTATAGCTGTCTGCGGACGGTTTGTCATTTGGATTATCCAGCAAGTCTATTTCGTAACCATGTTTCTCGGCCAAATAGGTGCCGATGCGGATGTTTTCTTCCCGTTCCCGCTTACCATGCCCCTTATGGATACGTAGCTTGCCATTCTTGGTTGGTATCTCTTGATAAAGGGCTACCATCTCCCTAATCACCCTGCACGCCGCGCAAAGCTCGTTGTCCGGCACCTTCGCCAGTTCCAGCTTGCCGGGACGGTACTCGCAGTCCTTGCAGCGGCTGATGGTGTACGGGTTGTAGGCGGGGAAGCACGCCATCTGCTTGCCGGGGTTGAAGCGCATCATCTCCTGGTGCTTGCCCGCCGTGGCCCGGCTGCCGAGGTTCATCGCTTCCCGCTCGTCGCTCTCCGGGTATTTGCCCTTGCGGACCTGCACCACGGTACAGCGGCAGTTCCACCAGTTGGGCGGAAAGTACCAGTCCCAAAAGCGGCTGGTGACGGGTAGCGTGATGCCGTGCATCAGCCGGTGGACAGGCCGCACCCGCTTGTCGCCCACCGTGCGGTACTGCAACAGGTAGCGGTCGCCGTCCCGCTCGAAGTCCTTCCAGCGTGCGGCCATGGAGGCGGACGCCATCGCGAAGTTGTACTCCGCCCGCAGGTACCAGCGGTTGTAGCTTTTGTTCACCTTTTGAACGTCGCTCAAAAACTGTTCAAAAGGCTTCCGGTTGCCGTCAGCGTCCAACAAAGAAGGGAACGCCTCGTTCAGTTCGTGGAAGGTCTTGTAGCCGCTGAACACGTAGTTGGACTCCTTCAGCCTCCGGACGCTGATGTCGTCCGGCGGGCGTTGTTCGATAGCATAGTCCACGGCGCGGTCCAATAGGTCGGCGTGTGTCCGGATGAACTGCCTCACATCGGCGTCCTCCAGCATCTCCGGCGTGAATTCCGGCTGACGGTACAGCCACTGCATGAGCAGGACGAAGGCGGCTTCCACGGAAGAGGTATCCACAGCTTCCGTATCGTCCTCTGCCAATTCCATCTTTCCGCCGAAATAAACCGAGCAGGCTCTTTGGTGCAGCCCCGCATAGGCATCGGGGCTTAGTCGAAAAAAGGGTGCGCCTGCGCTTGGTTGCCTTCCTTGTCTTTCTTCCCGTCTTTCCCGGGCAAGGCGATTTGCGGTGCCGCCTGCCGTTCCCCAACGATAGGCATGTTGTACTTCTCGATGAAATACTTCGGGTCCACCTCGTAGCGTTCCAGTACCATGCGCTCGTAGGTCACCTGCTGCTCGGGCGTGAAGTTGATGCCGTCATACCAGTCAAAGCGGTAGCCGCGGAGCGGGAAGCCGTGCTTCACCATGCGGGGGATGAGCCGGAAGTTGACGATGTCGCGCAGGCGGTCGGCGTCCTTGTCGATGAGGTTCTGCAGCACGTCCAGGTGTACCTCGCTCTGCGAGAGGCTGCTACCGTTGTCCGTAGTCATGGTCTCGGTGAGGATGCCCTTGGAGAGTTCCGAGTTGGCCCGTTCGATGCGCTTGTCGAACACGTTGTAGGCGTCGCCGCGGGTGGACTCCTTTATCTCGATGTCCGTCCCTTCGGGAAAGAGTGCCCAGCCCGCCGCGCCCATCGTGTCCAGCATCCGTTCGATGCGGCTGTGCTCGCGACGGTCGCGGCTGGTGGTCTTCGCCACGCGGAAGGGGATGCCGAATATCTCCGAAAACATGTCCCAGAAGGCGCACACGTTCTTCTTGGGGATGGTGTGCTGGGCGCATTTCAAGAAAAGGCCGAGGTCGTGCGTCCCGCCCACTTCCACCACCCAGTCGGCCATGTCACCGTGGCGGTAGTCGTAACCGCTCTGCCACGTGTCCTGCTCGTGCACCACCAACGCCCCATATTCCGGTATGACGTGGCGGCGCGGTACCAACAGCACCTCGCTGAAAGCGGGCACACCCTCCACCTCAATGATGTCGCCCAGCTGGATGAGCGAGTGTCCCCAGTACGTGGCGTCCAATGCCAAGTCCATAAACTCCTTGAACCAGATCGACTCGAAGATACGGGTCAGGTCCGGATTTTCCACGCCCCCGCGGTCCACGATGCGGAAGCCTTTGTTCAGTACATAGCCCTTGCGCTGCCCCACACACCCGGTCAGGTGCAGGTCGGCATCCACGTCACCGTAGATGTCATACAGCGGCACACGGTTGGGATAATCCACATTGATGGCATACTGCCAGGCGTTGCGCCACGCCCGCAGATCTTTCTTGGTCAACGCCTCGGTCTGCAGCTGCAGGTCGACGGACAGGTTCGTCATCCGCTTCAGTTCGGCGGGATTGCCTAAGTCCACCCGCCCGATGCGCACCGGGTTCTGTCTTTTGTTCCTCTTTACCATATATACTCGTTCCTTTTTTCCGACCCGTAGCGGACCGGGTTGTTATAATCTTCTTCCCCGTCCGGTCCCGTGACCGTGGGGATGCCGGGCGTGACACGTCCCGCCTGTATCTCCTTCAGATAGTCCAGAGCGTCCTTATACCGCTTCTCTCTCATCTCGTACCCCATGCGTTGGGGGAGCGAGCATACCATGTGGTAGAGGGCGATATCCACCGCACGCCCTACCAGTTCGTGGTCCCGTTCGTCTCCTTCAGCCTCAAACGTCTTTTCCACATCATAGCGTCCCCTGAGATAAGAGGCCATCAGTGAGAGCGCGCGTTCCTCGGCCGCTATCCGGTTGGCGTCCGAACTTTGTTTCATGATGTCCAAAGCCTCTTTGCCTACTTGTATGTAATCGTCATTCGTAATAAACATGATGGTAATGGTTAATGGTTAATGATCAATGGTGAATATCCTTTCCTACCATCCCTGTTCGGGTGGTTTGCGGATACCGAGGCGTGGCATGAAATGCTCCTCGCGTACCTGCTTCTGGAGCTTGTAGATGGCTCCCTCGTCCGCGTCCGGCCCGTCGTCATGGGCGCGGCTGCCCCGCTCGAAAGCCAGCGTCTGCTCGATGCCGGTCCGCATGTCCCTGTCGTTCCGCAGCTTCTCGTTGTACCACACCAGACCGCGCTCCCACAACGGGCTGACGGCCTCGATGCGGGCGAACTTGTCCGGCTTCTTACGCTTGTCCGGCATGACGGGTACGATGTAGCCCCGCTGTGCGCCTTCCCGCTCGAACTCGTCCAGTATGGTGTCCTGCATGAAGTTCGCCTCCATGTAGACGGTGACGGCTGCGTCTTCGGGCAGGGACGCCCACAGGTCATACACCCACCGTACCAGTTCCCCCACGCTGCACTGGCGGACGAAAGCCCGCAGGCAGTGCAGTTCCGTGGAAGCGGCCGATTTCAGCCCCTTGCGCGGACGTCCCCAGAGCTTGGCCGCCTTGTAGTCGTTCTTCGTGCTGTCCTTGAACGAGGGGTCGATGTAGAGCACCAGGCTGTCGTAATAGCGTAGCTTGAGCATCCGTTTGAACCGGATCCACCGCTCCTGGAACACCGCCCCTTCCGTGATGGGATTGTGCATGTATTCCTTCTGGAACGAACGGTAGCCCATGAACCGTTCGCGGCTGCGCAGCATTTCGATAGTATAGCATTCCGGCCAGGCGGGTGTCCCGTCCGGCTGTATGGCGTAGACTGTGCTGGTGTGCACCGTGTCGCTGTCGATAATCTGCTGGAGCACGCTATTCTTGCTGATGAGATTGCCTACCATGATGAAACGCCCCGGTTGCCCGCCGAAACATCCGAACAGGGCCTCTTTCACCCAGCGTGTCATTTCGCGCACACGCGCCTCGCTGCGGCACATTTCATCATCATCCAGGTCGTCCACCACAATGTAGTCCGGACGCTTGTCACGGAAACGCAAACCGCGGGGCGACTGGCCGCGTCCCCGGCTGAAGAAGGCGCACTGGTCACGGGTGACAAACTCCCCTTCCTGCCAGTTACCGGCGTTGTACTGTTCCCCGAAATCATCCGTGATGTACTGGTTGAACTGAAGCTCCGCCTGCAGGTCGCCCAGCAACGAGTCGGCCGCGTCCTCACTCTTACCGACCAGTACCATGACATGCAGGTCGCCCTTGAACTTCAGCCAAAGCGGTATGCCCACGTCCAAATGTACCGACTTGGCGTGTCCGCGCGGCCACTTGAACACGGCGCGCATCTCCTTATGGTGTTCGATGTAGCGCGCCGCATCGTTGTGGAACTTGGCGTTGGGACACTGGCAGTAGTGCGACAGGTAGCGTTGGCAGAAGTACTCATAGTCTTTGAGCGCACGCGCGATGTTGGCCTGCCGTTCGGCTTCCGTCTCCGGTTTCCGCCGTGACGTGATGCGCTGCAGGCGCAGGCAATGCTGCTCCCACCGTTTGAGTGCCTCTTTTTTCTCTTCCGCCGTCATGACTGTTTGAATTTGATGCCCATAAAATCAGTGTGCAGCCGGTTGATCAGGATGATGGTCTTGTCGTCCATCTCCGGATATTCCTCCCGGTGCGCCACCAGCCAGTTCTCGAACTCGATGAGCGTGTCCACCTTGTTGACGATGTTGGTACCCCGGTTAATCTCCCGGATACCCTTGGCCGCCTTCACCAGGGAGTCCGTCAGGTGGTTGATGCCCTGCGCGTCCGCCTCGGTATTTTCGATGGCTTCCCCCAGTTTGGCCAGCGTCATGGAAGTGATATTCTCCTTGCTCATCTCCCGTGCCGCCCGTTCTTCTTTCCAACGTTCCTGGTCTGCCCAACGTCCGATAGTCTGGCGTGTCATGCCGGTCACCTCCGCAATCTGCTGCAGGGTGCTTCCCTTCATGTAGAGGTGTTTCGCCACCGCTTTCTGTTTGCTCGTATCTCTTGTCATAATGCCAATGTTTGCGGCAAATTTACGCGGGGCCACTGTTCTTCGGAAAAAACGGGGCATTCCTTGCAGACATCTCCGCCTTGCTTGCGCAATAGTGTCTAAGGATTACACACTTTTTTGATAGGGTTCCTGCGGTACCTTAACTTCGCGGCAAATCGAAACGAGAACAATGGGAAAACGAATACGCATAACAAGTGAAAGCCTGAACAGCTACGGCACCTGGATCAAGACGGACGGGGTCGACCTGTCCCAGTATGAACGCAACCCCATATTGCTGTGGATGCACTGGCGGGGTGTGATTATCGGAGGTATCCGGGATCTGCGCGTGGAAGGCACGGAAATAACCGGGGAGCCCTGGTTTGACGAAGTACGTCCGGAAAGCCGGCAATGCAAGGAGCAATGGGAAAAGGGCAGCCTGCGCATGTGCAGCCCGAACTTTGATATATTGGAGACCAGCGAGGAACCGGCTTACCTAAAGCCCGGGCAGACCCGGCCGACCATTACGCGAAGCAAGCTGGTGGAAGTCAGCATGGTCGATATCGGCGCCAACGATGACAACATCGTGCAGCTGTCCTGGCGCGGGGGCGAGTTGAAACTGGCTTCCGGGGAAAGCTGCGAGGCGCTTCCTCTTTTGCAAACCAATGGTGGGAGTCCAATCCCGCCCAATCATAATCTTCTAACAAAAACAAGTATGAACGAACTTCTGAAAACTATCGCCCTGAAACTGGGGCTGCAGGAAACGGCCACGGAGGCCGACGTCCTGGCGCGTATCGGTGTCCTGCAAGGACATGAAAAGGCCAATGCGGAACTGCGCAAGCAATTGGACGGAATCAAGCTGGCGGGCATCACCACCATGGTGGATGACGCAATCAAGGCCGGCAAGTTCAACGATGACAAACGCGACCACTTCATCAATCTTGGCAAGACCGTGGGCGTTGAGAGCCTGAAACTGACCTTGGACAGCATGGCGGCAGCGGTCAAGCCGATGCAGTTGATCAACACGGGAGGTGCCGGTGCCGTCCCGTCCGGAAAATGGTCTAAACTGAGCGAGGTTCCGGCCGATCAGCTGAAGCTGATGCGTGAGAATGACCCGGACCGGTACCGTGCCTTGTACAAGGCTGAGTATGGCATAGAGTGCCCTCCGCTTAAGTAACATTGAATGTTTAACCCTTAATATGAATTGATATGGTAAAATTTATCTGCAGTATGCTCTTTAATGCCCTGATGGGCGTTTTATCGGCTTCCGTTGTGGGAGTCAATCCTGCCTATGGAGCCGTTTCCGGGGTGGTTATCCCGGTTGTGCTTGGGAACTTTCTGCCTTCCGGTGCGGCTTTGGAAGGCGTGTTCACTGAAGTATGGACCGGTGAGCTGGTCAAGCGCCTGAACGCCGGATTGAAAGCCGACTTCCTGAACGGCATTCCCGACTATTCGGCCAGGGTGGAGAATGAGACCATCCACCTGGTTGACGTAGGGGGAGACCCGGATGTGCTGGTGAACAACACGACTTATCCGATCCCCATCCAGGACTTGACGGACGGCGACATCCCCATCGGTCTGGACAAGTTTCAGACCAAGCCGACCCGTGTGACGGATGACCAGCTGTATGCCATCAGCTATGACAAGTTCTCCGCTGACGTGGAACGCCACGGCAATGCCATCCTGACGGTGAAGTATAAGAAAGCCGCCCATGCCCTGGCCCCTTACAGCCACACGGACAAGACCCCTGTTATCCCGACCAGCGGAGCGGCAGACGCTGCCGGACGCAAGAAGCTGACCATAGCGGATGTCATCGCCCTGAAACGCGCCTTCGACAATATGGAGGTTCCCGAGGACGGCCGCGTATTGGTGCTTTGTCCGGATCACGTGAACGACCTGCTGGAACAGGACCAGACTTTCAAGGACAAATATTACAACTACACTACCGGCAAGCTGCTGAACATGTTCGGCTTTGAGGTGTACACGTACGTCAACTGCCCTTATTACACCAATGCCGGTGTGAAGGTGTCCTACAGTTCCACTCCGTCCGGAACCGACCTGAAAGGTTCTTTCGCGTTCTACCGTCCCCGCATGTTCCGTGCCCAAGGCTCGACCAAGATGTACTACAGCGAGGCCCGGCTGAACCCTCAGACACAGGAAAGCCTGGTGAACTTCCGCCACTATTACATCGTGCTTCCCAAGAAGCTGGAAGCCATCGGCGCCATCTACAGCTCTGACGGGAAGACTACCCAAAGCAAAAACCAGACGGTACCGAGCGAGAAGCGGTGGGCGCAGGTGCGCCGTGAAGCTGAAGCAGCCAAAGGAGAGGATTCCGATGGTGGTGAAAGCGAAAACGAAGAGTTGGACGCTTAATTGACATTTCCGGCAACCGGTATTTAGGAAAGGAGGTAGAATACAATGAAGAAAGAGACCAAGGAATCCATTCAGATATGGAGTGCCGTCGGGATGCTGGTTGCCGGCGTTTCCCTGTCCGTGGCCGGGTTCATCGTCCCGCCCACGGGGGAGATACACGACAGCGTGCTGTGGTTCTTCGCCCAGTGCCTGCTCTACGCGGGCTCCATCTTCGGCATCGGGCTGTATGTGAACAACAAGTTTAACCACCTGGCCGACAAGTTTGCCGGGCTGATGAACAATCCTAACAACAAGGAGGAAAAGAAATGAAACTGAGAGTAGAAAGACATCGGCTGGAGGCCGGTTACACTATGGGGCGGCTTTACGTGGACGGTCGGCTGTTCTGCGACACGCTGGAGGACCGCGTGCGCGACCTGGATAAGGAAGAGAAAGTTCCGGGACGGACAGCTATACCGGCAGGTACCTACCGCGTGGAGTTCAACTGGTCGCCCAAATTCGGGCGCAACCTGCCACGCCTGTTGGACGTTCCCCGCTTTGAAGGCATCCTGATCCATCCCGGTAATACGGCGGATGACAGTGCAGGGTGCATTCTCGTGGGGCGGGCCACGGATGCAGGCCGGCTGACCGAGAGCCGTGACACGAGCGACCGCCTGAACGTGCTCATAGAGGACGCCCGACGGAAGAATGAGCCGGTAACCATCGAAATCGTGCAGCCATGAAACGGACAATCCACATGGCGTTAATCATTTTGCTGATGCCGGCACTATGGTCCTGCCGCACGCAACGGCACAGTCTGGAGCGGGATACCCGTGTACGCACGGACAGCCTGATGGTGACCGTCACTGAGGAAGCCGTGCTGGCTGCCGTGCCGCCTTCGGAGACTTCCCTGGCCTTGTCCCCTGAAAAGCTGAAAGTACTGGCCACGCTCCCTGCCGGTTTCGGCCTGACCGCACGCGACGGGAAACTGGCGTTGACAGCCGAAAGTGACGGGCGGGGCGGTATAGAGTTGACCGCCATTCACGAAGGCGAGCAACGCGAGCAGACCAACCGGAAAACCGTAACCGGAAACCGGGTGCGCGACGAGACAGTCACGCAGGAAGAAAGCCGGGAAACACACCGCAGGATACCCGCATGGACATATCTGTTAACCGTCGGGCTACTGGCCGGTGCCGTTTGTCTGGCATTCAAATATCATTCAAATAACCATTAATCATTAACCATTAAACCATTATTGACATGGCAGATACAAGTAACGGATTGATTTACGGTATTGCGGAAGTCAAGTTCAAGGCTTCCGGATCGGCATCGCAAGAAAAGACACTCGGATGGCTGGACGAGAACGGCATGCAGCCTGCGGGCAACGCCCCGCAGTTCATGGACGTGTACGCCGCGCAGGTATTGGACGGCCCGGTGGAGTCCATACAGACCAATCCGGGCAGTGACGCCTTCACGATGAACCTCATCCAGCTGAAGGCGCAAAACATGGCGGACGTGTTCGGCGGAAAGGCCGAGACGGACGGCTCCTATACGCCTCCGGCAAGCTTCCTGCAGACCGGCGTGCTGACGATGAAGATGCACAGCGGGCAAAGCTTCCGCGTATTCAACGCCCGCCTGAGCCGAAACGGCTTCCAGAACGGCATCAACATGCAGAATGTGCTGGCGATGGGTATCCGCGTGGACATGCTCAAGCCCACGGACGGAAAGGTACGCCGCTGGCGCATGTACCCGCCCGGAGTGGATCCGGACGAAAGCGACACGACAGCCGATGCGGAGCAGCAGAACAGCGAAAATAACGAATCATGACGTCCCGTGACATTGAGCTGCTGGCCGCTGCCGCCATCCGCGACTTCGGCATCAGCCTCCCGCTCCGCACGGTGCTCCGAAAGAAGCCCTTTCGCCTGACCATGAGGATCCCCGTCACCCAGGGACTGATACGCGTCAGCGAGCTTTACCTGAAGATGGGTGTCCGGGCGAAGGACTATGCGGAATACACGACGGAACAACGGGCGGACTTCATCGCCCGCCACGGACGGGTCGTGAGCCGTATCGTTGCTTACGGCATTGTTCGCGGTCCGGTCGTCGGGACCCTGTTCAACCGCCCTGTGGCGTGGCTGCTGCGCGGCTGCATGGACCCGCTGATGCTGGGCGAGGCGTGGCGCATCGTGCTGGACACCATCAACACCGCCCCTTTCGGGAGCATTACCGCATCGCTCGAAGCCGTCAACCGGCTCAGTCCGATAGCGGGCCGCTGAAGAGAAAGGAGTCAAGGAGGGGACATACGGAACCTTCCCATAGCCTTTTCGGTGTGATAGGACAGCTTGCCATGGAGACGGGCTGGACCCCGCGCTACATCCTGAACCGGGTAAACGTGGTGATGCTTTCCCTGATGGCGGCCGACGCCCCGCACTACGAGGAGGACCGCCCCAAGACCGCAGCCGACTACATCCGCGAGATGCAAGAGCGGGAAGGGCAGGACGGTCAGCCGCAGAAACCGCAGGGCGTGGACCCCATGACCTACTTCAATGAAATGGCCGCAAGGGACTAATCTCATTATCAATTATCAATTGTCAATTATCCATTCACATGCCTCCCGTAGAACTCGAAATATTCATGCGTGACCTCACCAAAGCCGGGCTGGCTTCCGTGGGCAAAAACCTGGACAACGCCGAGGATCAGGCGCGCCTGCTTATCAACGCCCTGGAACAGGTGCGTGCCGAATACGAACGGACGCTGCAGGCCAACCGTCAGGCTGGAAAATCCTACAAGGAGGAACTGGCCAATGTGCAGGCACTCACCGGACAGATAAACGGACTGAAGGAAGGACTGAAGAAACTGGAGGCCGCCAAAAAGCAGACGAACGCCACGCCTATGGTGGACACGGACGCCGTGGCGCGGGGCACCAATAACCTGCGGTTGCAGTTCCAGCAGGTGGCACGCGAGCTCCCCTCGTTGGCTATGGGACCGCAGATGTTCATCCTCGCCGTCAGTAACAACCTGCCCATGCTGGCCGACGCCATCGCCAACGTGCGCAAGCAGAACGAACTGCTGAAAGCCTCGGGACAGAAGTCTGTCCCCGTGTGGAAACAGTTGGGCAGCGCTTTGATTTCCTGGCAGACAATACTGGTGGCTGCCATATCCCTGGGCATCGTGTTCGGGAGACAGATCGGGGAATGGATAAGTAATTTGGGGAAAGCCAAAAAGGAACTGAGCGAGACGCAGAGATTGCAAGAAGCATTGAACACCGCGCACCGCAAGGGCGGGGAAGCAGCTGCGGAGGAGACAGCTAAGCTTCGTATCTTATACTCGGCCACCAGGGACGTAAACAAGCCGATGAACGAACGGTTGAAGGCCGTGGACGCCCTGCAAAAGTTATATCCGGACTATTTCGGCAAGTTGACCGATGAAGCCATCCTTGCCGGGAATGCCGCCTCCGCATACGATGAGCTGACCAAGGCCATCATCCGGAAGGGCCAGGCACAAGCAGCGGAAGACATCGTTTCCGATTACTCCAAACAGAACTGGCAACTGCAACGGGGGATAAACGCAGACACCAATTGGACGAATGCAAACAGGGAAGCATACGAGGCCGCCAAGAAACGCGACCAGGAGCGGCGTGACTGGTTGCGCCGGCATACTTCGGACACCGGCTCATCCATTGTTCGCGGAATGGGAAGTTTAATATTCGGCAACATGTCGGACGGTAAGCTGATAGAAGAATACGAACGCCGCATGGCCAATATTGACAAATACAGCAAACAGATTGCTGAGAATAACCGCATTGTGGAGGATGTCGTCAAGCAAATCGACACATCCGATTACGCAAAGGAGTTTTCCGGTTCCGATGGAACATCCGGGGGAAATTCCCGCCAGGACTATGCCTCGAAGCTCTCAGAAGCCCGCCTCCGCGCCCAGCAGACCACCGAACGCCTGCGCATCCAGATCATGCAGGAAGGCATGGAGAAACGCCGCGCCCTGGCACGTCAGGAATACGAGGAAGCCATCGCCGACATCAACAAACAGGAACAGGACACCCTCGCCACCATGGAGGCGGCCCGCAAGCAGGGCGACATCATCCCCGACAGCCAATACGAGCAGGTACGGCAGAACGCCGACCGGCAACGCATCCTGCAGCATCAGGTGCTGAACCAGAAGCTGACGGATGTCGACCGGGAATACCAAGAACGATCCATCGAAGCACAAATAGAATACAACAAACAATACGGCACCTATGCCGAGAAGCGTGCAGCCATCATAGCCGAAGGATTGCGGAAGGCGGCCAAGGCCGAAACGAACGGAGACCGCGACCTGATTATGCGGCAGACAGAAGACGCTCTGAAAGAACTGGACTTCGCCCACTTCAAGGACAGCATCAACTTTGCGGACGTGTTCGGCCAGCTGGACACGCAGACCACCGACGCATTGACTATCCTGCGGGACAAGCTGAAGGAATACATCAACAACGCCGCGAACGAATTGGGTCCCGAAGACCTGAAGGAGCTACAGGACGCCTTCAAGGAACTGGATCTGAAGATTGCGGAGCGGGACCCATTCGGCGAACTGCGCGGCGGAATGGATGAATACAGGACAGCACAGGGGGGCGTAGAGAGGGCACAGGCGGAATTGAATGCCGTGATGCAAGGCGGAGAAGTGATAACCGGACTCTATATGGACGAGAACGGGCGCCTGTGCAGAAGTCTGCTTACCTTGGAACAGGCCGAGGACAACCTGAACAGTGCCCAGCAAAAGCGGCAGCAGACGCTGGAAAAGCTGACTCGTTCGGCCAACTCCATTGGTGCCCAAGGCATGCAGGTGGTGAACGCCGGACGCGACATTGTAGAGATGCTCGGAAACTTCGGCGTGGAAGTGCCGGAAGCCGTTACCTCCACACTTGATGGCCTCGGGCAGGTGATGTCCGGACTGGAAAGCATTGACCTGACTAAACCCTTCTCCATGATAACCGGCTCCGTCAGCATCCTGGCGGGCATCGGAAATACCATCGCAGGACTGTTCGGAGGCGGACGTGACTTCTCGGAGTACGAAGAACTGAAGTCGCGGTACGAAGCCCTATCCGACATCTGGGACACGCTCATCTCCAAGAAGCAGGAATACATCGACATTGACTACGGTGTGGAGGCACAGAAGGCGGCAGACGAAGCCCGGCAGCTGGTAGAGGTAAGTATCCAACGACAGCGGCAACTGGCCGAGGCTCTGGGTCGCAGCGGGTCAGGATGGTTCTCACGATCGGAGGGATATAAAATCAGGACCGGGATGGGAGAAGAAGGTTGGAAACGGCTTTCGGATCTTGTTGGTCAAGACGTAGGGAGTATTTATGACGTGATAAACCTTGACCCGTCAGTCATTGGAAAAGTCTTGCAAGACGAACAGTTTGTCTCAGTACTGACTGATGTCAACTCAGAGTTCATCACCTACATCGAAAACATCGAGAAATACGGCGAGCAGCTGGAGGAGATAGCCCGGCAGGAACAGGAAGCCATTACCGGCATCGGCTTCGATGCCTTCAAGGACGGGTACATTGATATGCTGGCCGACCTGGACAGTACGAACGAGGATTTCGCCAAGAACTTTGAAGGGTACTTGCAGAACGCCATCCTGCGGTCGCTCATCGCCAACAAATATGCGGCGGACATCAAGGCCCTGTATGACGACTGGACGGAAATGGGAGCCGACGGCCTGAACAAGGAGGAAGTGGAGGCACTGAGACAGCAACAGCAGGCACTGACCGACCGGCTACTGGCGGAGCGGGAACAGCTGAAGGACCTCTTTGGATGGACTTCGGACGAAGTGGCGACGGGCAGCGGCCAGTCACCCCAAAGCGGTGCATTGACCACGATGAGCCAGGACAGCATCAGTGCCTTCGAGGGCATCGGGCGCAGCGTTCAGACACATGTCATCAGCCTGGACGAGACGGTGAAGCAACTGAAGGAATCAAGGCAGGCAGACAGCGAGGCCCTCTCGCAGATAGCGGAGAACACCTCGCACTTGCTGCCCATACGCGAGATATTGGAAAAGATGGACAGGGACGGAATAAAAGTGCAATAAGGATATGGACATGACCGGATACTTGACAATGGACGGGACGGATGTATGGACCGCCTACAAGGCTTTCCTCTTCGAGCAGGAAGGCGAGCACCGCAACATGGACGCGCTGCTGCGTATGCCCAAGGCCAAGGATGTGACCATGGTGGACTTCCGCGAACGCAACGGAGTGGAACTTCCTGCCAGTCCCGACCTGAAACTGCAAAGCATCGAGCGCACCCTGCAGTTCGCCATCCTGGCGGACAGCGAGGCGGAGCGGCTGACCTGCTACCGGAACTTTCTGAACGCCCTGCTGACGGGCGTCAAGGCGTTCGCGGTAAAGAACTACAGGACGTACAACCTGCTTTACCAGGACATGCCGTCCGACCCTTCGTGGTACAACGACTACGCCGGACGGAAGTACCTGGTAGTGTTCAGCGTGAAGTTCCTGGAACCTAATCCGGTTTTGAACAGTGATTGAACAACGATTGAAACCCAATAAAAGAACAGCGGAAACAGTATGGAACTGAAGATATACAACGGCAATGACGGGACGCTGAAGCTGACAGTCAGCCCCAACTCCTCATCCACCGTGACGGAAGAAGTGATGGGCGAATACAGCGTGTCGGTCTCGTTCACCCATACGGCTTTCGTGATGCTGGACGTGAACGACTACGTGCTGCTGCAAGGGGTGAAGTATAAGATACGCTCTCCCTACCGCCCCGCGCAGAAGAACACGCAGACTTATCAGTACAACGTGAAGTTCTACGCTCCCATCCACGATGCCGAGGACGCGCTGTTTCTGTTCCAAGCCGACGGGGAGGTGACTACCGAGTTTTCCTACGACGGGAATCCCCGCGCGCATCTCCAACTGTGGGTGGACAACATGAACCGCATCGCCGGACAGACGTTGTGGAGCATCGGCACCGTTATCGGCGGGGAGAACAAGACCATTGAATACAAGAACCTCTATTGCTGGGATGCCGCTTTCGGCAGCAACGGCATCGCCGCCACTTTCGGTACCGAACTGTGGGCAGACGGTTACACCGTGAACCTCTGCAAGGCGGAGCGGGGCGAGCGTGTCAGCTTGGGCTATCTGCAAGGATTGACCCAACTCGCTCAAGAGGACAACGGCGAGGTGCGCTTCTTTACCCGCCTGTTCCCGCTCGGGTCCACCCGCAACATCGACGCAGGCAAGTACGGCTACGCCCGTCTGCAACTCCCGTCACGGGCCAAATACGTGGACAAAAACACGGACCTGTACGGCATCAAGGACGCCTACGAGGAAGCGGCCTTCAGCGGCATCTATCCCCGCTACACGGGCACTGTGACCGCCGTGCGCTCTGAACAGGAAACCAACGAAGAAGGCCGCGAATACACCATCTATTATATAAAGGACAGCGGGATGTCGTTCAATCCCAATGATTACGAGATACCCGAACAGACGAAGATGCTGGCCTTTCAGACGGGCGACCTGTCCGGACGCGGCGACCAGGAGGACGGCTCGTTCCAGGCCAACTGGCACGCCGATACCGAGGAGTGGGAAATCATCAACGTCTATCCGGACGAAACGACCCAGCTGCCCGGCGGTGAGATAGTCCCCAAGGTGGGCGACACCTACATCCCTTGGAACTTCTCCCTGCCCCAGGAATACATCACCGTCGCCGAACAGGAATACGCCGAAGCCGTGGACAATTTCCTGTCCACCTACAGTTTCGACACCCAGAAATACAACGGCACCACCGACCGCAACTATATCGAGAACAACCGGACCCCGCTGATGGTAGGCCAGAACGTCCGCCTGCTGAGTGCGGAGTATTTCACGGCAGGCTACAAGGACACCCGCATCACCAAGGTTGTCCGTAAGTTGAACGACCTCAGTCAGGCCACCGTCACCTGTACCGACCGGATAGGTGACGGTTGGAAACAAACCGTGGACAACCGGCTGGAGAATCTGCAGTATGAACTGGCACGGCAGAGCGCACAAACCACCATCGATATTATCAAGACAACAGACACAAAGACACCCAGTGACTGGAATGTGTTCTCGGCTCTCCGCTCACGCGCCGAATTCATCTCGAAGAAGTTCAATGATACGGTCATCGGCGTCTTGACCTTCCTCCAGTCCGCTTTTTTCCGTGGCGGAGCCGTCTTCGGCAAAGACGGATATGCCGGAGGAATGGCCGGGTATGGGGCTAATATCGACGAATACGGGCGTGCGGAAGTCGAATCCCTTACATCGCGCCGCTACATAGAGACACCCGAGCTCCGCTTCAACAGCATTGAGATATTCTTGGGGGACAAATGGCGTGCGCCAGGCGGTGGCTTGATTGACACAGTGGATACGGCCACCAAAACATGTACGCTGAAGCTGGAGGAAGGACAGATAGGAGCGGTGGCTGTCGGTGATATCTGCATGGGCATATTCCATTCGCTGGAAACCTCCGAAAACGCCACGGAAGATACGGACGACAGCCGGGGAAACAGGACGTTCGCCGGGTTCTGCACCGTATATTTCACCATCACCGAGGTGATGGGCGACAAGAACGAACGCTTCAAGTATCAGTTGCGTCCGGTATCCGATCGCTGGAAATTCTCTTTCGATCCGTTTGAGATGATGAACTTCGTGGCATACGGAAACTTTACGAATACAGACAGGCAGACATCCGTTTACGAGACACGCACCTACACCCGCATGCTGAAGAATCAGAATGACTGGGAAATCTCGAAAGCCAACATTAAGAAGCAGTCGGGCGACTTGTCGAACCTGAGTGTATTCGGAATGAACCTGGAGGGCTATTCTGAATACACTGACTCTGTATATTTCACGGGAACGATTACCCAGGTGAAGCCGGACGGCACTCCCGTACTGACGGCCAATGACCGGGGTGCATGGCCACCTGCCGACAATCACGCCGATCATTATGACCGTTTTTCTTTTAACGGCAGCTTATGGTTGTGTGTGAATAAGGACGGGACAAGCGAGGCACCGGCCGACGGGAATCCGAACTGGCTCAAGCAGGTGGACAAAGGCGGGAAGGGCGAGCAGGGCGACAAGGGTGAGAAGGGCGACGGTTTCACCCTGCTTGGCCCTTGGTATGACGGCCTTTTGGTTCCGAAGCTTGGCGTGGTCACCATGGGTGGAAATTCATTCGCGGCCAAAGCGGCGACCTACAATCCGCCTATGTTTACGCTGACGGACGGTGAAGGCAACCGCCTCAAGACCGCTTCCGGATATATCCTCACGGGAGAAATTAATACCGCTGAATACGATGTTATTGCGGAAAAAGGACAGAAAGGTCTTGACGGGCTGCAGGGAGAGAAAGGTGACCAGGGAATTCCGGGCGATAAAGGAGCCGACGGCAAAACGACATACTTCCACATCAAGTACTCGGCAAACCCGGACGGAAATCCGATGACGGAAACGCCATCCACATACATCGGTACTTATGTGGACTTTGAAGAGGCAGACAGTGACGACCCAACCCGATACGCATGGGCACGCCTTGAAGGTATCCAGGGACCGAAGGGCGAGCAAGGTATTCCCGGATATAACGGAACTGACGGGAAGACATACTATTTGCATATTAAATATTCCAATGACGGTGGGATATCGTTCACTGGAAACAATGGAGAGAATGCCGGTGAATATATCGGCCAATACACCGACACGAACGCAGATGACAGCAGTAATCCTTCAGATTATAAATGGGCGAAAATAAAGGGTGACAAAGGCGACAAGGGCGAGCAGGGCGACAAGGGTGAGAAGGGCGACGGTTTCACCCTGCTTGGGCCGTGGTATAACGGCCTTTTGGTTCCGAAGCTTGGCGTGGTCACCATGGGCGGAAATTCATTTGCGGCCAAGGTGGCGACCTATAGCCCTCCCATGTTTACGCTGACGGACGGGCAAGGCAATCGCCTCAAGACCGCTTCCGGATATATTCTTACCGGAGAAATTAATACCGCTGAATACGATGTTGTTGCGGAAAAAGGCGATAAAGGTGAAGATGGGAAAGATGGTGCGCCGGGTAAAGATGGCGAGGACGGTAAGCAGGGTATTGACGGCTGCTCGGTTCGCGACAGCGAATGGGCTTTGAATACGGAATACCGCAACGACAGTAATATCACCGATGGCAGCTTGGATATACGGTACATTGACGTGGCTCTTGTCAGGAATGATGCGGTTGACACAGGCTGGGATGTCTACCAATGCCTGAGAACACACGTATCATCCGAGAGTATCACCTATACGAATACGAGCTATTGGAGGAAATTCCCAGCCAATGTGGGAGCGATATTCACCTCGCTTATCATCGCCAAGAACGCGAAGATAAAATTCTTACAGGGGAACCAACTTCTGATACAGAAAGCCGACGGGACAATAACTGCGGGGCTGAGTGGGTCGGAAGAAGGAGGAAAGGTCAGGATTTGGGCAGGAAGCAATGAGCCTGATACGGCACCTTTTAGAGTTAATGAAAAGGGGGAAATGTGGGCGACAAATGCCCATGTACAAGGAGAAGTCAATGCCACGAGCGGTTCATTTGCCGGTAGAGTGTCGACAATGTCAAATGGAATGAGAATAGAACTTGACCCCGACACTAATAGTTTGAGAATGATAAACGAGTCAGACGTTGAGATTGTGAAATTAAGCTTCGTTGAATACGAAACAAAACCTGATGGTAGTAAACTCTATATGCCTAATTTGACATTAAGAGACTTTTCGGTCGGGCAATCATCGGAAATGACAATCAGAGGTGGATACATATACATCCAATCAAGTTATATTGGTCATGTGTACTCTTGCTCATTAAATCCTACCGTAGGACTTTCATTCTTAAAAGACGGAGTAGAAACTGCGAGATATTCAAAAGATAATTAATTATGATACTACAAGCGAGTAACGGATGTCTTCTCACTCAAAGCGGGGAGATGCCTATTAAAGAGAGACGATTTGAAAGAAGCATGCTGGTGGCTTCGATGGAAGAAGCCGCCCGGTGGAGGGAGATACCGGAAGCCGAGAGGGACCGGATTATTGCGGAGGGCAATCTGTTCGAACCCGAAAGGGTGGATTATGATTACCTCACAAGGGTCAACAGGCTTATGAGGGTTGTCGCTGACAAGATAAACGACGCGCACCTCGAAGCGAACGAAGCTCTTGACATGCAGAAATACTATCCGCAATGGGATGATTGTATAGGACGGGATGTTTCGTCTGGGTTCCGCTGCAATTACCGGGACACGCTGGTCGAGGTCGTTAGGGCGCATACAGTGTCAGAGGATAATCCGCCCGTGCTGGCAGATGCACCGGCTTTGTTGAGAGTAGACGGCACGTGCGCTGTGGAAACAGATAAAGCTGAGGCCATACAATATTATAAACCAGTTGAGCGTCAGATGTATGCGCATATCAAATATTCAGAGAACCCGGACGGCAACCCGATGACGGATACGCCATCAACCTACGTAGGTACTTACATGGACTACAATCCGGAGGACAGCGATGATCCCGACGATTATCACTGGTCAGAATTCACCGGGCACGCAGATCCTGTCGGCGAACCGGGATGCGAAGGAACACAGATAGATTAATTGTTTAACAAATAAAAATTTAAGATTATGGCAGATATTAGAGAAATTGACATGCCTCAGGCAAAGGATGCGAACGGCAAAAAGATTCGTCTCGTGGGCGACGATGGTAAAGGTTATTGGATGAATTTTGATGACTTGGCGGCAGTTGTGGGAGGACGGCTCCCTATAGTTAGCCTTTCAAAGGCAGGATTTTCGCCGGCATCTACCCTTATAAGATACAATTCAGGAATTTCACAAAAATGGATATTGATTGCAAGAGCAACGCCCAATCAATCTCCTGTTGGCTTAACTGGAATTGTCGGGACCTTTTCAGACAGGCATTGTTTATTTATTAGAGCATCATTAATGAGCTCTAATAATTATGGGATAAGGTTCTTCTGCGACGGAGCTTTCAAGGAAGAGTATCTCCCGAAATTTAAATATAAATCAGGACCTTCTGGAGTATATCTATGGACTAATGCAGGGAAAGTACATATTAATTATAATGTTGAAATCGACAATGTATTAATTGAACAAGAACCGGACGAAGATGCGATAGAGATAACGGGAAACATTGAGTAATGGAGGCTGAGAAGCCTCCTTACTAAAGCACATCAAGAGACATAAACTATTCCACTTGGTTCAGTTTGTGATATATTCAATTTTGACTCGAAATTGCCAGCGACAAACCCTGAATAAGAATTAAGTGTTTCAACCTTTATGTAGATATTAATTTTGTTACCAGATAAAACATAACCGATTTTCCCTGCGCTGTTTCCGCTAATATGCACCGATCCGGAATTAACCGTTATGGTAATATCAATGGTTGTTCGATTTGCGCTATCGTAATACCCGTATGATAAATTAATGCGGATTGGCTTATAGGCATCCGTATAGAATACCCCTAAGCCATGCCATTGAGTATTACTACCGCCAGGTGTACCTCCATATATAAATTCATTAGGTAGGAGTGCTCCCACTGGCCGAAAACTTGATACAATATGTAATAGTTTCTGAGCCTGTGGGAGCACTCCTCGGTACATTAATACGAATTTCTCAACCTGAAGATGCGAATAATCTTGGTATTGGCTGTTTTATTTGCGGAGCAACAAGCACCACAAAGAACCTACCAGACATCGCTTATGAA
>CALUFR010000084.1 GCA_944319875.1 uncultured Bacteroides sp. | reverse complement strand
TGTATAAAAGCAGGGGGATTAGCCCATAACCCTTTAAATAAGAAAACACCCGACTTTACATTCTTGGGTGTAAAATCGGGTGTTTATTTTATAAAACATTGATTTTCAATGTTTATTGCGGAGAGAGGGGGATTCGAACCCCCGATACCCTTTAGGGGTATACACGCTTTCCAGGCGTGCCTCTTCAACCACTCGAGCATCTCTCCTTTTCTTCAAATCGGCTGCAAATTACAAAAAAATCGCAAACTACCAGATTTTCCAGCTACAAATGTATTCTTTTTTTTGTTCTTGCATCACATTCTCGGCCCATAATCTTTAAGAAAATCCCAAAATTAATAAACTTTAAAGTCTTCTCGTCCTTATTTGAGTATTCCAAACACTTTTAAGGCACTTTCAGACGTCTGCTTAGCCACCTCATCGGGAGTGCGGCCACAAACTTCGGCCACCTTCGACAAAACGTATTGCACGTAGGCGCTTTCATTCCGTTTTCCCCGATATGGGACAGGAGTCAGGTAGGGAGAATCGGTCTCCAACAAAATCCGCTCCAAAGGAACGGATGGCAACACATCGGGCAAATGGGAGTTCTTAAAAGTCACCACACCGTTTATCCCCAGATAGAACCCCGGAAATTCCAAAACCCGGCATGCCTCATCAGCGGTTCCCGTGAAACTATGAAATACCCCTCTAAGGTTTGTCGAACGATAGGCTTCCATTATCCTATATATATAGTCGAACGCTTCACGGCAATGAATTACAACGGGCAGGTCATACGCCAACGCCCAATCGAACTGACGGCGGAGTGCCTCTTCCTGCTCTTTCAGAAAGGTCCGGTCCCAATAAAGGTCCATGCCAATCTCTCCGATAGCCACATACTTCCGCCCGGAGGCCAGTTCGCGAGCTACGACATTCAGTTCCTCCTCAAAATTCTCCGCACGAACCGATGTGGGATGAAGTCCGATCATCGGGAAGCAATATCCTTCATACCGGCGACAGACATCCAACATCGGCTGAAGAGTCGTGCTGTCAATATTGGGCATAAAGACATGAGTGACGCCAGCTTGACGCGCCCGTTCAATAACTACAGGCAAGTCCTCGGCAAATTCCTCCAGGAACAAATGCGAATGTGTATCAATCATATTCATTGTTCACCTCCCGCTTTCAACTTTTCACTGGTTCGATAATAATAAATCAAGCCATACGAACGACAAAGTTCCAAGCGTTTGTCATTGGGAACCACCCGTTCGAAGCACGCTTCCACTTGATTCCATATATCCAAAATGAGCGCATCCGCTTCCTGACGCATGGACGCCAAAGCCTCCAACGCACGAGCCGTAGCCCGCTGAAAGCTTTTCTGCCTTTCATAGCTTTCCACAAAAATATCATAGTGCACTTTTACCTTGGCAATGGTCGGATTATAGATAGGAATACCTCCTTGCGAGAGGCGACGCCCTTCCCCTTCAATGACCTTACGCCCCCACTCCAACAACAACGACTCACTGGACAAATCGGGCAAGCTGTTTTGGGTATCCAAACCATAAAATTCTTTATGCGACACGCGGATTTCCGAACGTATCACCGCCAGGTTGAGCACCTGAATGAAATGCGAAATATACAGGCGAGCCATTTTCACATGCGCCTGATGCTTCCGCCCGGCCACCGCCTGCCTGTCAAGACATTCCGTATAAAAGATGTGAGCCGCCTCAAAACGGGGCAAGAAATTCCTGGCCGCACCCAGTACTTTGAAGCTGAAAGGAATTCCGTACGGATTGTCATACGCATCCGCTTTCTCGATGGCTTTCTTCAACGCCCGAATGCGCGCCTGGTCCGTATTTGGCAATCTTCTATATGGCATTCTTTCTTTAATCTATTGATGAGTAATCCGACTTACCTGCCTCAAACGCTCCGACTTACCAAAGTCTCCAACAACTTTTCCAACTCCAACTTGCGAGTGGCGTCTACTCCTACTTTTCGGAGGTTTTCCTCCGCCAGTCGAGTATAGGCCTGAATTTTATCCTCGCAAAGCGCACCGACGCCGATGGCATCATACAAGCGGGTAACCGCCGCAATCTTCTCGGCCGGGTCAAAACTGTCAGTGGCCAACCAACGCACCAATTCTTTTCGCTGAGCATCAGAAGCCTGTTCAAGAGCCTGAATTAACAGGTAGGTTTTCTTATTGCACAAGATGTCCCCTCCGATATTCTTGCCGAAAACTTTCGGATCACCATATACGTCCAACCAATCATCCTTCAGCTGAAAAGCCAATCCCAGATTGATGCCAAAGTCATACAGATGTCCGGCGTCTTCTTGCGAAGCACCGCCCAACAAGGCCCCCACCTTCAAGCTGGCCGCAAGCAGGACAGAGGTTTTGAGTCGGATCATCTCCAGATATTCCGCTTCTGACACATCATTACGCGTTTCGAACTCCATGTCGAACTGTTGTCCTTCACAAATTTCGAGTGCCGTCTGCCCAAACAAGTCCATGACCGGTCTCAGGAGATGGGAGGGGCATCCTTCGGCCATATACCGATAGGCCAGCACCAGCATCGCATCTCCGGACAGGATAGCCGTATTTTCATCCCAAACCTTATGCACCGTCGGCTTTCCGCGACGACGATCCGCCTTATCCATCAGGTCGTCGTGCAACAATGTATAATTATGATACATTTCAATACCCACGGCCTGACTAAGAATCGACTCCACATCTTCTTTATACAAATTATAAGCCAGCAACATCAACACCGGGCGGATGCGTTTTCCACCCAATGAAAGCACGTAAGTCACAGGCGCATAAAGTCCCTCAGGAGAACGGGAGAACTTTAAATCCGAAAGACAGGCATTGATTTTATCAAGAAGTTCGGCAGAGGTAAACATGTATATTTTTTTAAGTGAAAGGTTTAAGAACGAAAAGAGGCTGCACATACGGCAACCTCTTCCCTATTTTCATTTATGAAATTACTGCAATCTGAACATAACGGGCACGGTGTACTTCACACGTACAGCCTTACCACGCTGCATACCGGGCTTCCACTTCGGCATGGAGTTAATCACGCGAAGAGCTTCCTTATCCAAGTAGGGGTCTACACCACGGATAACCTTGGCATCCACGATACTACCGTCGGCATTTACCACAAACTGCACCGTTACACGACCTTGAGTACCATTCTCTTGTGCGATAGTCGGATACTTGATGTTCTTGCTCAGATACTGCATCAAGCCGGCCATACCGCCATTGGGGAATTCAGGCATCTGCTCAACGACTTCGAAGATTTCCTGCTCTTCGACTTCCTCCTCTTCTACTACAGGAGGCACGTAGGCGATTTCCACTGCCTGACCGGTTTCCTCAGAAGAAGCGATTACCGTAGACTCAACCTCCACATCGTCTTCCACGATGTTCAACTGCTCCACAAATGCGGGCGCTTCGGGAGGAGGCGGAGGAAGCACTTCTTCCGGTTGTTCCGTAATATGAATTTCAATTTCCTCTTCAAACCCACTGTCGGCTACAGCCTGGCTCATCGCAATCTGCACGTCACGCTCCGACCATTCGAAAGCGACAAACATGAAAGCGAGCACAGTCACATAACCGAGGAGCAGCCAAGTCGATCTCTTGTTCTCCAAGTCTGCTTTGGGCGATTTTTTAACTTCCATAATTATAATTAATTTTAGTGTTTCTCATTTTGGGCAAATATAGCACTTTTCCCACGAAACGTCACACAAGGATATTTTTTTTTTCACATTCACCCCTGCATTTTCGTTTTTTTAATTGTTCAAAAGACTACATTCGCTTTTGTGCCACAAATGTAACGAGATATTTTAAAAATACCCTTATATTTGGCATGTTTTTTTTGAACAAAAGATGAAATGTTTTCGTTTTGTAACGAAAAACATTCCATTTGAACGGACGAACACCTTATTATATATAGTAAAATGAGAAAGATAACCATTGCCATCGACGGCTTCTCCTCCTGCGGGAAAAGCACCATGGCCAAAGACTTAGCCCGCGAAATCGGCTACATCTACATTGACAGCGGGGCCATGTATCGCGCCGTCACCCTGTATTGCATCGAAAACGGGCTCCTATGCAACGGGCAGATTGATGTGGAAAAGCTTCGAAACGAGATAGACAACATTCACATCTCCTTCCGCCCCAACGAGAAAACCAACCGCCCCGACACTTACCTGAACGGCACAAACGTAGAAAACAAGATACGCACCATGGAGGTTTCCGCACACGTCAGCCCCGTGGCTGCCCTCGACTTCGTGCGCGAAGCCATGGTCAGGCAACAACAGGAGATGGGACGGCAAAAAGGCATCGTCATGGACGGACGCGACATTGGAACCACCGTCTTCCCTGACGCCGAACTGAAGATATTCGTCACGGCCTCGCCCGAAATCCGCGCCCAACGACGCTACGACGAACTAAAAGCCAAAGGGCAGGACGTGGATTTCGACGATATACTGGAAAACGTGAAGCAACGTGACTACATCGACCAAAACCGGGAAGTGAGCCCCCTCCGCAAGGCCGATGACGCCCTGCTGCTGGACAACAGCCATCTGACCATCGAGCAACAAAAAGAATGGCTGGCCGAACAATTTGAACGCATAGCCGGCCAATAGGCTTCGTTTCGTTTCGCTTTGCTTTTCCGACCGAAAAGCAAAGCTTTTCAATCCATAAAACACCGTCTAATCATGGCAAAAGTAGAAATAGACAAAGAATCGGGCTTCTGCTTCGGAGTGGTGAACGCCATCGGCAAGGCCGAAGAGGAGCTGGCCAAAGGCGGCACGCTATACTGCCTGGGCGACATCGTGCACAACAGCCGCGAAGTGGAGCGCCTCAAGGAAATGGGACTTGCCACCATCAACCACGACGAATTCAACCGCCTACACGACGTCAAGGTGTTGCTTCGTGCCCATGGCGAACCGCCCGAAACTTATGAGACGGCCCGCCGAAACCACATAGAAATCATTGACGCCACCTGCCCTGTCGTTCTACGGCTACAGAAAAGAATCAAGCAGGAGCATACCCAAAACGCGGAAGAGGATAAGCAAATTGTGATTTATGGGAAGAACGGACACGCTGAAGTGCTGGGACTCGTGGGGCAGACAGAAGGAAAGGCCATTGTCATCGAAAAGCTGGAAGAAGCCCGTTCACTCGACCTGAGCCGGAGCATACGACTCTACTCGCAAACGACCAAATCACTGGACGAATTCCAACGCATCGTGAAATACATCAAGGAACATATCTCACCCGACGCAACCTTTGAATACTACGACACCATCTGCCGCCAAGTGGCCAATCGAATCCCCAATATCCGCAAGTTTGCCGCCGCACACGACCTGATATTCTTTGTCAGCGGCAAGAAAAGTTCAAACGGCAAGATGCTGTTCAGCGAATGTCGGAAAGTAAATCCCAATTCGCACCTGATCGACAGTCCGGAGGAGATAGACAACAACCTCCTGAGCAAAGCCTCTTCCATCGGAGTATGCGGTGCCACTTCCACCCCAAAATGGCTGATGGAAGAAATTTCGGCAGCTATTCAATCGAAACTTCAAAGGTGAACAATGTAGCTACACTTCGAGAAGAATCAAACTAAAAAATTTTATTATTCATTTGCTGCTCCACACGCCTTTCATTATCTTTGCACACGGAATAGAACTAACATAATTATATATTGTCATGGGAACAATAAAGTGTATCGGTATTTTGACATCCGGAGGAGACGCTCCGGGCATGAACGCCGCTATCCGTGCGGTGACACGTGCCGCTATCTACAACGGACTTCAAGTAAAAGGCATATATAGAGGCTACAAAGGCCTCGTGAGTGGGGAAATCAAAGAATTCAAAAGCCAGAATGTGAGCAACATCATCCAACTGGGCGGAACCATCCTGAAGACAGCCCGTTGCAAGGAATTCACTACCCCTGAAGGAAGACAGACAGCCTACGACAACATGAAGAAGGAAGGCATCGACGCGCTGGTAGTCATCGGCGGTGACGGTTCGCTTACCGGAGCACGCATCTTCGCACAAGAATTTGACGTCCCCTGCATCGGTCTGCCTGGCACTATCGACAATGACCTGTATGGCACCGACACCACCATCGGATATGACACAGCACTGAACACCATCCTTGATGCCGTCGACAAGATCCGCGACACGGCCACATCGCACGAGCGCCTGTTCTTCGTCGAGGTCATGGGACGCGACGCCGGTTTCTTGGCTCTGAACGGAGCTATCGCATCGGGTGCTGAAGCTGCCATCATTCCTGAATTCAGCACGGAAGTCGACCAATTGGAAGAGTTCATCAAGAACGGCTTCCGGAAGTCAAAGAACAGTAGCATCGTGCTGGTGGCCGAAAGCGAACTGACAGGTGGCGCCATGCACTATGCCGAACGTGTAAAGAACGAGTATCCGCAATACGACGTGCGTGTCACCATCCTCGGACATTTGCAACGCGGCGGAAGTCCCACGGCACACGACCGCATCTTGGCCAGCCGACTGGGAGCAGCCGCCATTGACGCTATCATGGAAGGTCAACGCAATGTCATGATCGGCATCGAGCACGACGAAGTGGTTTATGTGCCCTTCACCAAAGCCATCAAAAACGACAAGCCTATCAAAAAAGAGCTGGTCAATGTATTGCGCGCCCTCTCCATCTAAAGCAAGCATTTCATACAAAACAGCCAGGCATCCTATTACAAGACGCCTGGCTGTTTGTTTATAGAGTTCCTCATTCAGAGCCACCGCTCAACAAGTCGCTCCGTACGCTCCCACAGTTCCTTGGCCTGTCTGTGATATACGAACCGCTCCGAAAGTTGCTTGGGATGACAACTGACGTTCAATGTACCTGTACGTTTTCCTGCCTCCTCATCCAACAAAAGGCTGACCGCCGTCGCAGCTCCCTGGCGAGGTGTACGGATAAAGGGGCGGAAAAAGACATCCGTCAAAGGATCGAACCACATGTGCATCGTGATGATATCCGTTGAAACAATGCCGGGATCGGCCGCATTGACTACAATTCCTCTGTCTTTCACCCGATTGGCCAGTTCAAGGGTAAACAACGTCAAAGCCAATTTCGTGTTACTGTAAATAGGAATACGCCAAAAACTTCCTTTCTTACCTTTAAGAAAAAAATCCGGAAAATCCAATCTTCCTATTGCATAAGTACACGAAACCATGTTGACTACACGGCTTCCTTCTCCCATCAATGGCAATAATTTTCTCGTCAGCAGATAGGGACCGACATAATTGACACTGACCGTCCGCTCCAGTCCATCCTCCGTGATGCGCCGCCTTGTCTCCATCGTACCGGCATTGTTCATCAGCAGCGCCACCTCCTCACCGTCGTTCAGCAGACGGTTGGCAAAAGCGGCCACTGTATCCAACGAAGCTAAATCAATCTTCCGTACCTCAATATCATCATTACCCGTTTCCTTCACCAACATCTGCTTCTTTTCCTCGGCTCTCGGCATATCATAGCAGGCCATCAAGACCCGATAACCCACCAAAGCCACCGCCCGGGTGATTTCTGTTCCCATGCCGCCATCAGCTCCCGTTATCACCGCCAGTTTCTTCTCCATACGCTTCATCCCCTATTTTCAATCCGTTCAATCTCTTTCTTCAGACAAGGGGGCAATTCCTCCTCCAGACGTTGATGGCAAGCCATATCGACGGAGTACATACGGGCTATGCAATAGTTACTGTGCTTGCAGGAACAGCGGGCATTCTCCTCTGCCTGCATACGGTTAACAAAGCCCGGTTCATTAAGCAGCGCCCGCCCCATCTGTACAGCCTCGAAACCATGATCAAGCACCTCGTCTATTTTCTGGCGCGCCACCAGACCACCCACATAAATCAAAGGCATGTCGAGCTTTTCTCTGAACTTCAAGGCATCTTCCAGAAAATAGGCTTCCTTGAAAGGTACAGTGGGTATCATCCATTTGCCCACCATCCGGACGCCGTACTTCAACCACCAGCAGGTCATATAATAGGTCATGGTGCGGATAGGCATCTCGCCACGCATCACATACATCGGCGCCTTGCTGACAAAGCCTCCGCTCAACACCAAGGCATGCGCACCGGACTGTTGTAGGCGACGGGCCACCTGCAAGGATTCGTCCAGTTCCATTCCTCCACGGAAACCGTCACGCATGTTCATCTTCACCAGAACAGCCATATCGTTGCCTGCCGCCTCCATCACTTCATTCATTACCATATCCATAAAACGCATACGGTTCTCCAACGAACCTCCAAACTCATCCTTACGATGGTTGGTGGAAGGAGACAGAAACTGACTGATAAGGTATCCATGACCGGCATGGATTTCCACCGCGTCAAAACCCGACTCACGCGCCAACCTGACCGAACGACCATAGGCGCGCGCCATCTCGGGCAATTCATCCGCCCGAAGTCCGCGTACGAATGTAGGCGAATACAAGTTAAACCCACTGCTGGCTCCTACGGGCAGACAACCACAGATACTCTTATGAGACATGTTGCCGCAATGTCCCAACTGGATGCTTGCAGCCGCTCCTTCGGCGTGAACGGCATCCGTCAAACGGCGAAGCCCGGGTACAATTTCCGGACGCATCCACAACTGGCGGTCAAATGAAAGACCACTACGGGTGACCGCCGCATAGGCGACGGTTGTCATGCCTACGCCACCGGCAGCAACCGATCGGTGATAATCGAGTAATTGCTCTGACGGTTTATTGCCAGGACACATGCTCTCGAAAGCCGCCGAACGGATTGTACGGTTACGCAGCGTCAGCGGTCCTAAGGTAACTGGAGTAAATAGCTTCGAGCTCATAATCTATCCTTTTCTTCTTTCTATTAATATATATAAGGTATAATCCGTTTTCTACGCCCCACGGCCTCATCACCGAACTCCTCACGATAACGCTTGTGTATTGCATCGGCACGAGGTACTAAATTGGCTGCCGTCCACCACACGAACACCCACGCCGCCGGCGAAGCCGTTAGCAAAGCAAATCCTATCCACTCCACCAGTTCTCCGAAATAGTTGGCCGACGTGACATAACGGTACAGCCCCCCGGCTGGCAGGTAATGGCGATTATCGCCCGGCTTACGCAAATGGCGGATAACATGGTCTGAATGTAGGTTAATGCCCATCCCCACGACGAACAGCACCAACCCTACGACCGAAAGCGGACGTGCCAGCCAAGCCCAACCTTCGGCATAGCCTTCGGGCGCGTACCAGAATATTCCACCGCCCTGCATCAGGCCGTTCAGCACGTTGAACACAATGCCCATCGCCATGATAGCCACCGGCATGCGGCTCCGCCCCTTCATCAACAGAGGGAAAATGAATGAGCGCTGCAAATAATGGAGTTCGAACAGAAGTAAAAACAAAAACTGTGGCATCGAGATGCCTTCTCCGCTTGCGACCCACAAGCCCAACATCACGAAAAAGACCGGCGCTTCCATCACGACCCATGCCACCTTGTTGGAGATGGACCATCCCCACGAAGGCGTACGGAAGATTCCGTAACCAGCTTTTACAAAATAAAGGGCTATAAAAACGAGCAGCGCCACAGTGCTCATGCCCCACAGAAAAATATGGAATTGGCACAGAGACATAGAATTTCTTTTTAGAACGCACAAATATAAAGAAAAATAAATACAACGCGCTTCTTTTATTTTTATCTTTGCCGCATAATTACAGCGTGTGTTCTCATCACCACTTCTTGCTATTGCGTATGACAAGTTACATTCTACTCGAAAATCTCCGCTTCTATGCCTATCATGGAGTCGCTTCCCAAGAGACAATCGTAGGCAACGTATACACCATCTCACTACGTCTGAAAACCGACATCACCCACGCCATGGACAGCGACGAGGTGACTGATACGGTAAACTACGCGGAAATTTATCAGAGTGTAAAGTCGGAAATGGGAGTTCCCTCCAAACTACTTGAGCACGTGGCGGGACGCATCATTCGCCGCTTGTTCAAGGATTTTCCCACCGTTGAACGCATTGAGTTGAAACTCTACAAACGCAATCCTCCCATGGGAGCTGACATCGAAAAGGCGGGAGTAGAAATACAGGCAGACAGATAAATCACTATCTATACTTTATAAATCGGAAAAGCGCTTCTTCCCCATCAGATAATAGCGCACTAAAATACTATAAGCCGCTCGTTCGGGTATCACAGACTCACAGGATTTTTTTTCGTTCTCCTCGCGCGAAGAATGAAAGGAAGGACGAATGCGGCGAAATTCCCGACGGGCGCGCCAGACGGCGCATGCGTTGTCCCACTGACCTTTCAACAAGAAGAAAAGAGCCGCCACTTGGTCAAGTAGCCAGCGTACGCGCATCACGCCGTTCAGTTCCCCTGCGGGCAGATTCTTATAGAGCATCAGCAGATTGTTGCGAAAGTTCAGGTATGTCTTGCGGGGATTTTCTTTCTTCAACGTGGCAGCGCCCACGTGGTAAACCACACTTTGGGGCACACACATCAGCAACCGCCCCCGGGCACGAAGGCGCCAGCACAGATCAATCTCTTCCATGTGAGCGAAGAAGCGACCATCCAGTCCTCCCGCCTCCCAATAATCCTTCAAGCGGATGAACAAAGCGGCACCCGTTGCCCAAAAAACAGGAACGGGGGAGTCATATTGTCCTTCGTCTTTTTCTACGACACCCATTATGCGCCCACGGCAGAAAGGATAACCGTAACGGTCGATAAACCCACCCGCGGCACCGGCATATTCAAAAGCCGTCTTGTCACGCCAACTCAGCAGCTTGGGCTGGCAGGCAGCCACTTCCGGATGGGCGTCCATATAGTCCAGAAGCGGCCGCAACCAATGCCGGGTCACTTCCACATCCGAGTTCAGCAGGACTACATATTCCGCGTCCACCTGCCGCAAGGCTTCATTATAACCATCGGCAAATCCCCGATTCTTATCCAACAGAATAAGGCGTACCATCGGAAAGTCTTTCCGTACAAGCTGCACAGAAGCATCTGTAGAACCATTGTCCGCCACATATACGACCGCACCTTCCGTTTCGGAACAGGACACGACCGAAGGCAGAAAAGAGCGGAGCATCTCGCATCCGTTCCAATTCAGTATCACGACAGCTACCTTATCCATAATCTACACCCATCCTTTCCTATTTGTTTAGTCCGTCGGCAAACCCAACAAGGCCGTACCATCTTCGTTCCATCCACCCAAGCGGAGAGTGACCACACAATTGTCAAGCGCATCGTCATGAGGCACTTCCACCCGTATGTAATTGGGCGTAAAGCCATGCATGGGAGTCCCGGCCTTGGATTTCTCCAGCAAGACCGGCAACGTCTGTCCTATATGCCTCTCATAAAAAGCCTTGGTCTTTACATCAGACAGTTCAAGTAAGCGTTGGCTACGGCGATGCTTCTCGTCGGGAGACACGACGTGGTCTATCTTCAGTGCCTGCGTGCCCGGCCGTTCAGAATAGCTGAACACATGCAATTGGGTTACGTCCAGCCCCTCAATGAAGCGGTAGGCCTCCTCAAAATACTCCTCCGTCTCACCACGCGTACCGACAATAACGTCCACGCCGATAAAAGCATCCGGCATCACGTCCTTAATTTTCCGGACCTTCGCGGCAAACAAAGCGGTATCATACCGACGGCGCATCAGCATCAGCACCTCGTCCGATCCAGACTGCAACGGGATATGAAAATGAGGCATAAAACGCTTGGAACGCGACACGAAGTCAATGATTTCATCAGTCAGCAAATTGGGTTCAATGGAGGAAATGCGGTAACGCACGATACCTTCCACCTCATCCAACGCCTTCAGCAAGTCGAAGAAAGTCTCCCCCGTCGATTTGCCGAAGTCCCCGATGTTGACCCCCGTCAGCACAATTTCCTTTCCGCCCTCGGCTGCCGCCTGTCGAGCCTGCTCCACCAACGAAGCGATGCTCCCGTTACGGCTGCGTCCACGGGCAAAGGGGATAGTGCAATAGGAGCAATAATAATCGCAGCCATCCTGCACCTTCAGGAAGAAACGCGTGCGGTCGCCCCGCGAACAAGAGGGAGCAAATGAACGAATATCCTTCAAAGCCGACGTAAAAGTTTCGCCAACCTCATGCTTTTGCAAATTGCCCAGATATTGTAGCAGGTCCTTCTTCTGTTCGGCTCCCAGTACCAGGTCCACCCCTTCGATATGGGCCACCGTGTCAGGCTTCAGCTGTGCATAACATCCCGTTACCACCACGAAAGCGCCCGGATGCTGCTTCACCAACCGATGAATGGCCTGACGGCATTTCTTGTCGGCCACTTCCGTCACCGAGCAGGTGTTCACCACACAAATATCAGCCTTTTCCCCTCTTCTGGCCACACGCACTCCAACCTCCTTCAGCATCTTACCGATGGTGGACGTTTCCGAGAAGTTCAGCTTGCAGCCCAGTGTATAATAGACCGCAGTCTTATTCTGAAATATATTGGTATCAATCATAAATGCACACTCTTAACATGTAAATGCGGAGGCAAAGGTACACATTATTATTTTATATTCCATATTTCCCCTCCGACATAGCCCGCACAGGAATGGTTTCCGGCAAAAAAACATAAAAAAGTTGGCGCGACATGAACAACTTATCCAAAAAGTGCATAACTTTGCAGCGTTTTAATAAAGCAATTGATTGTATTACGTTTTTAAAGCAAAAGGAAATGAAAAAATTAGTTTTGATGGCAGCAGCTATCGTAGCAGTATCTTTCGCATCTTGTGGTAACAAGGCAGCTAACGCTGAACAAGCAGCAGCTGATTCAATCCGTATCGCTGACTCTATCGCAGCCGTTGAAGCAGCAGCAGCTCAGGCAGCAGATACTGTAGCAGCTGACTCCGTTGTTGCTGAATAATATTCAGAAACAACCCTTAGAGAGAATTGAAAGTCTGGCGTGCGAAAGCACAGCAGACTTTTTTTTATGCCCTTACGCTTCGTCTTTTCTCCTGTCTCAGAGACACATAGCCATACGCCATGACATGGTTCGTCACGATATATAACATGGGGTTCTAACGACACGCTTCCTTACCCCCTCACGAAGCGTAGTATGAGAAGGTAAGGAAGCGTGGCGTCAGAACCTGACGAAGCACTGCGTCAGAAGGGAGGACTACAAACCCCTCACCGTCCGCATCAACTGCTCGCCCAAACCGATGGTATAGCCCTGCGAGACAAACACCACGCGGTTGAACGTATCGGCAATCACAAATACCGGCAACGTATCCTTATGCTTTAACTTCATGTTCGCTATAATCTGAGCGGCAATGCCATGAGTGTCAATGCCATAGACAACGGTGGAAGGCAGGCCGGGGAAGTCCTGCGGACGGAACTTGCCATATTTCTCTTCATCGGGGAAGAGCAGTACCATCTTACGGCCCCATTTCTCCAGTTCCTTGTTTAACTTGGCAATGTCCTTCAAAGCGTGGTTAGTAGGCTCCTGTCCCACTCCCAGTACACCGACCACAAAGTAGCCGCGGCCGCAGGCAGCCAGTACACTGACGGGCTCGTCTCCTACCACCCCGTCAGTGACAGGCGTAAAGAGGGACTCGGAATTGAAACTGCCGATAACCTGCACCTGATCTCTGCTTTCACGCATCGTCAAGGCAGTAGTCTGCGTTTTCCCCGCCTCGACATTGAAGCCACTCATGTGCACCAGCACACCGCCACTGGCCAGACGCGTGCCGCTCACCAACACATAATAGCCGGCCGGCATCTGCAAAGGTCTGCGCAGCAACGTGTTCCACGAAGCGTCGCCCTCGTCATAACTTTGCAGGCGAAGCACACCACCTTCACAGCGGGACAACGTAAAGTGACTGTAGTATTTGGGATTGTCTATGAACTTGGTAGGCCGGAACGAGGCAACCAGACCGCCTGAAGGCGATACCGTCTGTGCGCCGCCTTCATTGAAGTCCACGTCAAATATCTTCCCGTCCGCCGTCGGCTCCTGATAGCGCACCCGTCCCGTCACTTCGTCAATCCAGGCAGGAATGCCCAAACTACGGGCTACAGCCACAAAGAAAATGTCGCGCGAATATGCATCGGCCACACGAGCGTTCCACACGCCTTCGGGCGACATCGGAATGCGTTGTGAATTCAGCGTATCATTCAATGCGATATGCTCGTGGCACCAATCCACCAACTGCTGCGGATTTCGTACATAATTTTCAGCCGTTTGCCCGTCGATGACTTGACGGAAGAAAGACTTATAGGCTGTCAATTCCTCGGTAGCTACACGCGGATTTAGCAAAGCCGATACGCCCCTCTCGCCAGAAACAGAAACCGTGTTCAACAAGTGATCCTTCAGAATAGGAAAGCGTGCGTCACGCAAGTCTTTTGCCGACACAACACCCAACAGGTCTACAGCCAGACTCCCCTTATCCTGCTCCAATGCAAAGCTGACAAGGGACTTGATCACGGCATGATTACCACGCGAAGCAACCAGGAAGTCGGCTACACGCCGTTGTTCCTCCTCGCTCAATCCTTTTTGCGAAGAAGCCCAAGCAAATGCTTCATCGGGAGTCATCATCGTTGCCACATAAGCGTTACGGATGGAATCCTCCACGGCCATGCGGCGGTCGTTCTCAGCACGCTGTTCGGCCGTAACGGCAGGCAAGTTGGCCGACTCGGAAGGCGGAACTATGTCCAGATCCAACTCGAAAGTGTCACCGTCACGATGATCCAACTTCACGGTCAAGGTATCCTGCTTGCCAAACGAGAGCTTCCGGAAACCAAATCTTCCGTCTTTTGAAGCCCACACCAGCATATCACCCTTACCGGCCGTGAGCGCAGCCTGCCCCGATGCATCGGTCTGCTTGCGGGCTACGGTATAGAACTCGGCATAATTATAGAGCTTGAACTCCACCAGCGCACCGCTGACCGGTTGTCCGGCCTCATCGGTCACGGTCACCGTGGCCCGGGCGGTAGAAGCATAATTATCGATAACATTGATCTCGGTATAATTGGGCGTGACAGACATCACTTCTTCCATTCCCTCATAACGGCCAAAGACCTTGGTGTGCATCAGCATGCCACGGCTGGCCGGCGCGTTGAACCACCCTAAGTTAAGCACCGGTTCGGGTTCACAGGCCCCCAGGAAGTACCACTGACCGTCGGCCCAAGCCTCCACCCACGCATGGTTATCATCCGTATGCGCCCAACGGGGCGTATAGACCTGACGGGCGGGAATGCCCACCGAGCGCAGGGCGGCCACTAAGAAAGTCGACTCCTCACCGCAACGTCCGTAAGCCGTGCGAACTGTGGCCAGCGGTGAACTGGTGCGGGCGTCACTTGGCTGATAGACAGCCTTCTCGTGACACCAATGATTCACCTCCAGAATGGCATTACGCATGGAAAGGCTTCGTACACGCGGCTTCAACTCTTCGTAGAAAACCACGCGGGCACTGTCCAGCGGCTCGTTGTTCACCCGCACGGGGAGAACAAAATGACGGAACAAGTCTTCGGGAACCATCCTGCCCCAAGGCATCTCTTCGACGGCCCGACGGGCAGCCTGCACGTTCATCAAGTGGAAACCGCCGGAGTAGTCCGTAATGTCAGCCAGCGGCATGTAGGCATAGAGGAATTGAAGAGCTTCCCGCTCGTAGAGCGTCAGGTCCGTGTCAAAGATAGCGAACAGATTGCCCTCCGTCATGACGGCCTGCTTCTGCCGGAAGTCCTGCTCCACACGGGCACGATAGGTTGAGTCACTGATAAAATGAGCGTGTCTGCTATTACACGAAGCAAACAGGCATGTCAGCCCAATCAGGCTGAAAAGGTAAATGATGTGTTTCATAAATGACAGATTGTTATGCAGACAAATGTACAATAAGTTTTCCATTCCACCAACCCCGCACCCTTCAAATGTGCGGGCAGATTATTTATAAACAGTCACACTTTTGTAATATACGGATAGCAAAATCGAGCCATTAAAGCATAAAAACGTGAAAAAATACGAGATTTTTATGTTGTACAACATATTTCTCGTAAACAATTCGTATCTTTGCAGCGTTATTAAGAGAGAAAAGAAGAAAAGATGTAGAACCGCTTTCCGAAACGCGGAAGGCATAAAACCAAACGATTATGAAAAAGAACGTAAATGAAATTTTGATGTTACAGTACCGTATTAAACGCTATCAAGCGATGGGAAACGGTGTCATGTGCCAAGCCTTGAACGGCAAACTACAGAAACTGCTTGCACGGCAAGCTTGATTGAGTAAATAACCCCTTTAAACAATATGTGAAGCGGTGGAGGCCAGAAAGGTTTCCGCCGCTTTTTTTGTTCAGCACCGCCCCTTCACATCGCTTCTGTCGTTCCCTATTTCCAGTCACTGAATTCAAAACTGAGCTGCTCCCACACACCGTGCCGCCCCGCCTCCTCGTCACGCGGATTGGAGACAGACAGCCCAATGAGCCGGATGGGATGCTCCGCATAATCCACCTCACTGAGCAATTGTTTGGCCAAAGGCAGGATAACGGACAGTTCTGTCAGTTCCTGCCCCTGCGTGATGCTGCGGGTTATCTGCCGGAAGTCGTGGAACTTGATTTTCAAGGTCAGCGTATTGCCTCGGAAGCCATTTCGCTTCAGGCGCTCCACCAGCTCCACCGCCACATGATAAAGCTCGATAATGACCGATGACGTACGGTTAATATCCTTCTCCAACGTACGCTCACACCCTATGGACTTGCGGATGCGCACCGCCTCGACCGGACGCAAGTCGACTCCGCGGGCAAAGTCATAATATACCGCCCCCACCTTGCCGAACTCCCTCGTCAGCATCTCCAGCGAGCGGGCTCGCAACTGGGCTCCGTTGTGTATGCCCAGCAGGTGCATCCGTTTGGCTGTAACCGGTCCCACTCCCCAGAAACTCTCAATGGGCAGGCGGGCGATGAAATCCAGTGCCTGGTCAGGATGGATGGTGCAAAGCCCGTCGGGCTTGCGGTAATCCGAAGCGATTTTAGCCAGAAACTTGTTATAGGAAACACCAGCCGACGCCACAAGGTTCAGCTCACCACGTATCTTACGCTTGATTTCACGGGCGATATCCACCGCCAGCGGGATGCCCGGCTTGTTGATGGTAACATCAAGAAAAGCTTCGTCAAGCGAAATAGGTTCGATGAGATCCGTATATTCGTGGAAGATTTCATGTATCTGGCGGGACACCTCTTTATATACCTCCATCCGTCCGGGGATAAAGATGAGCGACGGACACAATCTCCTCGCCTTCTGCGATGACATGGCCGAACGCACTCCGTAGCGACGCGCCTCATAGCTGGCGGCGGCCACTACGCCCCTCTCTTCCGCATGCCCCACGGCGATGGGCTTACCGCGCAGTTCGGGATTGTCGCGCTGCTCCACGGACGCATAGAAGGCATCCATGTCGATGTGAATGATTTTACGCTCGACCATTGTCACGGTTTCACCTCCTTCCCACTCCAAAGCAAATTTATCGCGACACGCGACCCGAGGTATTCCCCCGCATCAGGCTTTCCACCTCCTCGACACTCACCTGATTGAAGTCGCCATAAACCGTATTCTTCAAAGCCGAAGCGGCCAAAGCGAAGTCCAGTCCCTTCTGCGCATCGTCCGGATAGGCCAGCAAACCATAAATCAGGCCGCCCACAAAAGCGTCACCCGCTCCTACACGGTCTACTTCATGCTCAATGTCGTAAATGCCGGTGTGATGGAAATGCCCGTCGGACAACAGCACGGCAGCCAACAGGTTGTGATTGGAAGTCACGGAATTACGCAGTTCCAAGAATATTTTCCTGCAACGGGGTACAAGCCGCCCCACCTCACGCAGAAAATCCTCAAAGGCAGGCAGATTGGCCTCAAACGAGGAATCATCGACCTTCATTGCTTTGAAACCCACAGGCCGGACACCCATAATTTCCCGATATTCGGGTTCGGCGGCAAACAGGACGTCGCTATACTGCACAAGCGGCATCATCACCTCAGCCGCCGGACGCCCGTAGTTCCACAATTTCTTCCGGAAATTCAGATCGCACGAGATGACAAGCCCCATGCGGTCGGCCACCTCCAATGCCTCCCGGCATGCCTCCGCCCCTTCCTGCGAAAGGGCAGCCGCAATGCCCGACCAGTGGAACCAGCCGGCTCCGTCGAACACCCGCTCCCAGTCAATCATGCCCGGTCGGAGGGTGGCGAAAGCCGAATCTTCGCGGTCGTACACCACGTTGGAGTTGCGGAAGGCTGCCCCCGGTTCCAAAAAATAAATGCCCATGCGCTTTCCACCAAACACGATACCTTCCGTGCCCAGTCCTCCAGCTCTCAACGAGGCGATGCAGGCACGGGCAATGGCATTGTCCGGCAAACGGGTGACAAACTCGGTAGGCACTCCGAAATGCGCCAATGATAGCGCCACATTGGCCTCACTTCCTCCGTAGGTCGCCACAAATTCGCCCGCTTGTGAGAAACGTTTGAAACCGGGCGTCGTGAGGCGAAGCATCACTTCGCCAAAAGTCACCACTTTCTTTGTCTTATTCAGTCGCTTGCTGTCCATCTTCGTATAGTTGTCGTTTTTAGATTTCTTCCTTCAACATGCGAAAGTACGAATTTAATGAATAAGATAGTGACGCCATCCATAAAAAAATAAGGGAAGACCATAAGAGCACATATATATGCAGAATAAATAGAGAAAGAAAATAAGGACACCCTCAAACATCATTTTTATGCAAAATGCCGTCACATAAATAGAATATTCATAAATATTGTGTACCTTTGCCGCAAAATTAATGACAAAGCATGAAATCAACCCCAAAAATTCCCTCTCCCCTTGTCTCACTCCTGCCCATCGCCTTGCTGATAGGTATGTTGTTTGCCACCATCAGCACATTCGGAAGCGACGCCCTGAGCGGAGGCAGCCAGATATCTTTACTGATGACAACAGCCTGCTGCGTCTTCATCGGCATGGCTTTCTACCGCATCCCATGGAAAGATTTCGAACGAGCCATCACGAATAATATAGCGGGAGTATCCACCGCCCTCCTCATCCTGCTCATCATCGGAGCCCTGAGCGGCATGTGGATGATCAGTGGTGTGGTTCCCACCTTAATATATTATGGGATGCAGATTATTCATCCCGACTTTTTCCTGGCCTCCACATGTCTCATCTGCGCACTCGTGTCGATCATGACAGGCAGTTCATGGACCACCATCGCCACCATCGGCATCGCCCTGATGGGAATCGGAAAGGCACAAGGCTTCCATGAAGGCTGGATAGCGGGCGCCATCATCTCGGGAGGCTACTTTGGAGACAAGATTTCTCCCCTGTCGGACACCACGATTCTGGCCTCTTCGGTCACGGACACCCCACTCTTCACGCACATCCGCTACATGCTGATCACCACCATTCCCTCCCTGCTCATAGCCATCATCCTGTTCACCATCATGGGGTTGACGCATGACCAGGGGAGCACCACGCAGGAAATGATGACATTTACCTCAGCCTTGGAAAGCAAATTCCACATTACTCCCTGGCTGCTGCTCGTGCCTGTCATCACCGGTATCCTGATAGCGCGCAAGGTGCCTTCCGTCGTGACGCTGGCGCTCTCCACCGCCCTGGCCTGCATGGCCGCCCTTCTCTTCCAGCCTAATCTGCTACACGAAGTAGCCGGCGGAGGAAGCCTGTTCGAGGGCGCCATGATGACCAGCTACGGAAGCACCAACCTCCAGACAGACAATCCCATGCTGACCGAACTGGTAGCCACCCGCGGCATGGCAGGCATGATGAACACCGTGTGGCTCATCCTCTGCGCCATGTGCTTCGGCGGAGCCATGACGGCAGGCGGCATGCTGGGCAGCATCACGTCCGTCTTCGTGCGCTTCATCAAGAACCGCGTCAGCACCGTGGCGTCAACCGTATGCTCCGGACTCTTCCTCAATCTGGCCACGGCAGACCAGTACATCAGCATCATCCTGCTGGGCAACATGTTCGGCGACATCTATAAAAAGCAAGGTTACGAAAGCCGCCTGCTGAGCCGAACCACCGAAGATGCCGTGACCGTCACCTCCGCACTCATCCCTTGGAATACCTGCGGCATGACCCAAGCCACCATCCTGAGTGTACCGACCCTCACCTACCTGCCCTTCTGCTTCTTCAACATCCTCAGCCCGATGATGAGCATCCTGATTGCGGCGACCGGTTACAAAATAGTCAAGAAAAATGTGAGCAAAGATAACGTGTGACAAAGCAAAACTTTGCAGATGACAAAGCAAAGCATTGCAGGCGACAAAGCAAAGCATTGCAGGCGACAAAGCAAAGCTTTGCTTCGATTATGGCACTCTCATATTCGTCCATTCCCGGCCAAATTTCTGTTTCTATGCCCAATTTTGCCTCTAAATGACGAATTTTCTGCTAAAAGTTTTTGTAATATCCAAGTAAATTGTATTTTTGTGTACAATTTTGATGTAGTGATGACAGACGAAGAAAAAGAGCTACTGAGGACATTCGAAGCCCGGCTGAGGCACTTGGTTTATCTGCACGACGAACTGAGGCGCGAGAATGCCGACCTCCGACAGCTTCTGAACGAAAGCCAAGCCGCCCGTGAACAGGCAGAAGCCGACCACCGCGACTTGGAAAAACGCTACACAGACCTAAAAACAGCTACGACAATCAGCCTTAACGGCAGCGACGTGAAAGAGACGAAACTGCGATTGTCCAAATTAGTGCGCGAAGTCGATAAATGCATCGCCCTGTTGAATGAATGAACGAAGGAGACGAAGATGTATGAACGATAAGATAAGGATACACCTGCAGATGGCCGGCAGAACCTACCCCCTCACAATCCGCCGTGAAGACGAGGAGATAGTACGTGAAGCCGCCCGGCAGGTCAATGTCAGGCTCAATGCGTATAGGGATTATTATTCCGAGGTCAGCAGCGAACAGCTGCTGGGCATGGTGGCTTACCAATTCGCCCTGGAAAACCTGCGAATGAAAGACCGCCACGACACCGCTCCCTATACCGCGAAGCTGAAAGAACTGACTGACGTGCTTGAGGCCTGCTTCAAGCACGACACCCCCCAACCTTGACGGAAGGGGTTCCGCAGTCAGAAGAAGAAAGAAAACAAACCGGCGCACTGTATCTCCCTCCCACCGCCCAATACGGGTCTCGGGAAGGCGGCAGTGCCCTTTTTATTTATATACATACTTAAAAATAACTTATCAACATGACAACAGTTACGATAGTAGTAGTGTCCATTGCCTGCTTCCTCGTCGGGGCCACCGCTTCCTATGTGCTCTTCAAGCACGGCCTGCGAACGAAGTACGAAGGCATTCTGAAGGACGCCGAGGCAGAAGCGGAAGTAATCAAGAAAAACAAGCTGCTCGAGGTGAAGGAAAAATTCCTCAACAAGAAAGCCGACCTCGAGAAGGAAGTTGCTGCCCGCAATCAGAAAATACAACAGGCCGAGAACAAGCTGAAACAACGCGAAATGGTGCTGGGGCAGCGACAAGAGGAACTACAGCGCAAGCGTCAGGAAACGGAAGCCATCCGCGAAAATCTGGAAGTCCAACTGGGCGTCATAGACAAGAAGAAAGAAGAACTGGAGCACCTGCAACGCCAGGAAATAGAAAAACTGGAGACCATCTCCGGACTCTCGGCCGAAGAAGCCAAGGAACGGATGGTGGAGTCACTCAAAGAAGAGGCCCGCACGCAGGCACAGTCTTTCATCAACGACATCATGGACGAAGCCAAGCTTACAGCCAACAAGGAAGCCAAACGCATTGTCATCCAGACCATACAACGTGTAGCCACGGAGACAGCCATCGAAAATTCCGTCACCGTATTCCACATCGAGTCCGATGAAATCAAAGGCCGCATCATCGGGCGTGAGGGTCGAAACATCCGTGCACTGGAAGCCGCTACAGGCGTTGAAATCGTGGTGGACGACACCCCCGAAGCGATCGTCCTCTCCGCGTTCGACCCCGTGCGCCGCGAGATAGCCCGCCTGGCTCTTCACCAGCTTGTCACCGATGGCCGCATCCATCCTGCCCGCATCGAAGAGGTAGTGACCAAAGTACGCAAGCAAGTAGAAGAAGAAATCATTGAAACCGGCAAGCGCACCACTATCGACCTGGGCATTCACGGCCTGCATCCCGAACTCATCCGCATCATCGGCAAGATGAAATATCGCTCCTCCTACGGCCAGAACCTGCTACAGCATGCCCGCGAAACCGCCAACCTCTGCGCCGTCATGGCCTCGGAATTGGGACTCAACCCCAAGAAAGCCAAGCGTGCCGGCCTGTTGCATGACATTGGTAAAGTGCCCGACGAAGAGCCCGAACTGCCTCACGCACTCTACGGCATGAAGCTGGCCGAGAAATACAAGGAAAAACCGGACATCTGCAACGCCATTGGCGCCCACCACGACGAGACGGAAATGACCAGCTTGCTGGCTCCTATTGTCCAAGTGTGTGACGCCATCTCCGGCGCACGCCCCGGTGCACGCCGTGAAATCGTGGAAGCCTACATCAAGCGCCTCAACGACTTGGAACAACTGGCCATGTCCTACCCGGGAGTAACGAAGACCTATGCCATCCAAGCCGGTCGCGAGCTGCGCGTCATCGTCGGTGCCGACAAGATAGACGACAAGCAGACGGAAAATCTCTCTGGCGAAATCGCCAAGAAAATACAGGACGAGATGACATATCCGGGCCAAGTGAAAATCACAGTTATCCGCGAAACGCGCGCTGTCAGCTACGCGAAATAATCCCCTTTTAGAATTTACATACCGCCGGGCACGGACAACACGGACCACGTCCATGCAATCCGTGCCCGGTTCTTTTATCACTCACATCAAATGGAAAAACTATTGTTTGAAGTTTGTGCCAATGGTGTAGAAAGCTGTTTGGCTGCCCAAAGCGGTGGCGCTGACCGCGTAGAGTTATGCGCCGGCATCCCCGAGGGCGGCACCACTCCCTCCTACGGTGATATCGCTGTGGCACGTAGTCTTCTGAAGCATACTCGCCTACATGTCATCATCCGCCCGCGAGGAGGAGATTTCCTCTACTCAGCTCTGGAACAACGCATCATGTTAGAGGATATCACCAACGCCCGGCGTCTGGGGGCTGACGGCATCGTGATAGGCTGCCTGACGCCTACCGGTGACGTAGATATCCCCTTAATGAAACAACTGATGGAGGCCGCCGGTGACCTGTCTGTCACATTCCATCGGGCATTCGATGTCTGCCGTGACCCCTTCCGGGCACTGGAGGACATTGTCAGCTTGGGATGCCACCGCATCTTGACCTCAGGCCAGCAGCCCACTGCCGAACAAGGTATTCCTCTACTGCGAGAATTGCAAAAAGCCGCCGCCGGACGCATTACACTCTTGGCCGGATGCGGGGTAAACGAAGGAAACATTGCCCGTATCGCCCGTGAAACAGGTATTACGGAGTTCCATTTCTCTGCCCGTGAAACAACGGAGAGCGGCATGAACTGGCGCAACAGCGCAGTATCAATGGGAGGAACGGTCAAAATCGAAGAATACGCACGAGCCGTCACCACGGAACGTCGCGTCCGCAACACCATCACCGCTGCGTGCCAAGACAGATGAGACCCGAATACAAAAAAATGGCACGCGAATGGCAGACACAAAGGCCCATTCGCGTGCCACGCTCAAGTTTTGCCCTCAACGCACCACTTTATTCGTAGTCGGATCGGGAAAGACAACCGTCGGCTTGAAAGACTTGGCCTCCTCGAAATCCATCAATGCGTAAGACATGATTATCACAATGTCGTCCGGCTGCACACGGCGTGCGGCGGCACCGTTCAGACAAATTTTTCCGGAGCCACGTTCGCCCTTAATGATATAAGTTTCAAAACGTTCGCCATTGTTGTTGTCGGCAATGTACACCTTTTCACCGGCAATCATGTTGGCCGCGTCCATGAGGTCCTCGTCAATCGTAATGCTGCCCATGTAGTTCAGGTTAGCCTCCGTCACCCTGGCGCAATGAATCTTGGACTTCAATACTTCAATCATCATAACGTATTTCTGTTTTTTGGGGGTTAAGACTTATATTTAATATTGTCTATGAGGCGCACCTCACCGCAAAAAACAGTGATGCAGCCCACGGGATAATTTGTATCTGCCCACTCGGAAATCCTCTGCAAGGTGTTCCCATCCACCAATTCAAAATATTCCAAGCGCAATCCGGGAGAAGCCGCAATAGCATCTTCGACAAAACGCTGTGTCTCGGCCACAGTATGTGAAGCCGCAAACTCAACACTGGCAAACAGAGTCTGTGAAATCTTCAAGGCCTGCTGCCGTTCTTCGGGAGACAGACGCGTGTTACGGCTACTCAAAGCCAAACCGTCGGCCTCGCGGACAATGGGACAGCCGACTATTTCCAACGGAAACTTCATCTGGCGTACCATCTCGCGGATAATAGCCAACTGCTGAAAATCTTTCTCGCCAAAATAGGCGCGATCGGGCTTCACGATGTCGAACAACTTGCTCACAACCTGACACACGCCATTAAAATGTCCGGGGCGGAAAACTCCTTCCATCACCGTGTCCAGCGGGGGATAACTGAACCGGCGCGTATCGGGTTCAGGATAGATTTCCTCTACCGAAGGAGCGAAAACAAAAGTAACGCCACACTGCTCCAACAGACGGCAGTCGGCCTCCAGCGTACGAGGATATTTGTCCAAATCATTTTTGTCATTAAACTGGGTGGGATTCACAAACACACTCACCACCGTAGCGTCGTTTTCGGCCACACTCCGCTTGACCAGCGAGGCATGCCCGGCATGCAAAGCTCCCATCGTGGGCACCAGACCCACCGTCTTACCCTGGGCACGCAAAGCGGCGAGTCCCGCCTGCAAGTCCTTGATAGAATGTACTATTTTCATTACTTCATTTATTAATAAACACAGGGTTGTCTAAAAAGCGGTGCAAAATAAGCTATTATTTACCATATAACGAAGAAATATTTCATTTTTCTCAAGAAAAGCATGCTAAAAAATCTAATTTCTAATTCAAAAATAGCATTGAAATACAAGCACTTAACAAATCATAAGGAATTATAGCCGTCTCTGTTTGAGGCTGTGAGCGTTTTTTTTTTGTAACTTTGCACCATAATTGATGAAGAGTATGACAAAGGCTAACAAGGTTTTATTTATCACACAAGAAATTACCCCCTATGTTCCTGAAACCGAACAGTCACTAATCGGCCGCCACTTGCCGCAGGCCATCCAGGAAAAAGGCAGGGAAATCAGGACATTCATGCCAAAATGGGGTAATATCAACGAACGCCGTAATCAGCTCCACGAAGTGATCCGCCTGTCGGGAATGAATCTCATCATTGACGACACCGACCACCCGCTGATTATCAAAGTGGCCTCCATCCAGTCGGCACGCATGCAGGTTTATTTCATCGACAATGACGACTTCTTCCAAAACCGCTTACAGACTACAGACGAAAACGGCATAGAATATGAAGACAACGATGCCCGTGCCATCTTCTACGCACGCGGCGTGCTCGAAACTGTGAAAAAGTTGCGCTGGTGTCCCGACATCATACATTGCCACGGATGGATGACCGCGCTGGCTCCCCTCTACATCAAGAGGGCTTATAGGGAGGAACCTTCATACCGGAACTCCAAGGTGGTCTTTTCCCTCTACGAGGACGACTTTAAGCAGACTTTTCATCCCGACTTCGCGAACAAATTGATGTTGAAAGGCATCGCCAAGAAAGACATCGCCAAGCTGAAAGAGCCGACGGACTTCGTCAGCCTGTGCAAACTGGCTGTGGAATACTCGGACGGCATCATCCAACAGAGCGAAAACTCCAGTCAGGAAGTGTTGGACTACGCACGGAGCTTGGGCAAGCCCATACTAGAATACCAGGCGGGAGATGGCTTTGCCGAACGGTGCAACAACTTCTACGATCAAGTTGCCGAAACAGAACAATCAGAACAATGATTTAAAACAAAAACTGAAATGATGAGACTAAAGCATATAGGAGTATTGCTGGCAGCAGTCTTCACTTTCCTTGCATGCGACGACTCGACCAACACATTAGGCATGGGGATGCTCCCCGAATCCGATGAAATGGCGACGGATGTCATGACTTTCGATGTCACCACTCAATCTTACTTGGCGGACGCTGTGTACGCCAAAACGAGTACAGGATATATCGGACGCTTCACCGATCCCGACTTTGGTGATTACACAGCCAGCTTCCTGACGGAACTGAACTGCACCGACGACTTCAAATTCTCGACAACACTGCCCGACGTATACGAAGAATACTACAGTGGCGACACCCTAAAGGGGAAAGGCACACTGGTGGACGAGAACGTAACCGGACTGAGACTGATCGTCTACTACAGAAGTTGGTTCGGCGATTCGCTGAATGCCTGCCGCATGAGCGCCTATGAGCTGAACGACCGCTGGATACAGGAACGGCAAGACGAAAACAGGCGTTATCGTTATACGGACATCAATACAAACGACTACAAAGGAACCCTCCTGGGACGTAAAGCCTACACGGCTTACGATGCTACTGTGCCTGATTCCATCCGGTCGGCCACTGACTCCAATGGCAACTCTACGTACACTCCCAGCATCGTGTTCAACCTCGATCCCGCAATCGGACAAAACATCTATGAACTGAACAAAAAATACGAAAAAGGAGAGAACGATTACTTCGCAAACGCGGATAAGTTCATAAACAACGTGTTCAAAGGTGTTTACCTCCAGACCGACTATGGCGATGGAACCATCCTTTACGTGGATCAAGTAGACCTTCAATTCCAGTTCCGTTTCCATTACGTGGACAGCTTGGGGGTTGCCTTGAAGAAGAAAGTCAATGATGACAATGGCCAGATAGGCGATGACTCCATTTACTATGGCTCGCAGACCTTGTTTGCTTCGACCAAAGAAGTCATACAGGCCAATCAGTTTGCCAATTCAAACAAGATGAAAGAAAAGTCTGAGGAACCCCAATGGACCTACATCAAGTCGCCCGCAGGCATCTTCACGGAAGCGACCCTTCCTTATGACGAAATCTATGAGGCACTGTCCAATGATACTCTCAACGCCGCAAAGCTGACCTTTACCAACTACAGTGAGAAAGACAACTACAAGTTCAGCATGAGCGCCCCCGAGAACGTATTGCTGCTACGCAAACAAGACTTGAAATCATTCTTTGAAGAGAACAAGGTAAACGACAACATCACATCCTTTACGGCTACCCACAACGGTGTGGAAACCAATCAATACACCTTCCAAAACATCGCCCGCCTCGTGTCGACCTGTATCAACGAAAAGAAAGCGGCACGCGACAAGGCTCAAAAAGAAGCCGGAAGTACATGGAACGAAGAAGCATGGAACGAGGAATGGAATGCCAGCAATCCGGACTGGAACAAAGTGTTGCTCATCCCGGTAGCCATCACCACCCAGTCGACAGGCACGAACAGCACTACTACGACAGCCGTGCAACACGACCTGCAGCCCGGCTATGCCCGACTGCAAGGAGGCGATCCGGAAAATGGCGGCACCAAACTGACGCTGGAGGTGACTTACACCCGTTTTCACAAATAAGATGAATAAAAGAACATAAAAAAATACGGTGAATGATTTTCACCGTATTTTTTTTATGATAAAGAAGAGGGGGATCCTCATCTCCATATAACTTTAGCCCTTTAAGCGTCCGTTTTCTTAGTCTTCCTGGCGGCAGGCTTCTTGGCGGCAGGTTTTTCTCCGGTTCCTTTCAGTTTGCTCAGCTTTCCACGAGCGTCATCAAGTTCTTTGTGGAGTCCGCCTATTTCGTCACCTTGATTTCTGATGGTGGTGAGCAGGGCGTTCAGTTCTTCGTTGTCAATATCTTCCGGATAGAGCGAATCAACCCGTTTAATAAAGTCACCCAAGATATTCATGTAATTGGTAAACGCATCATAGGGAGACTCATAGATGCCACGATAAAGAGAAATGCTGGACTGCTTGGTGGTCATGAAGCGGAAGTTATTGCTGGCCTGCAGGTAGTCCCAGTCCTGCTTGATACGACGGTCGTCACACAGGTGAACACGTTCAGCCACACTATAAAGTTTATCGAAAGCTTCACGCTGCATCACGTTGCCCAGCCAGCAGCTGACGTCTCTCTCTTCGTCTACCCACGAAAGCGGATCTGGCACATCGAGCTGTGAAACAGATTTCAGTTTGGTAACCACTTCTGTCGGTGTAGAGAAGGTGATGCCTTTTTCCTTGGCACAAGCCGGCAGTGCCTTGAAGAACTCCAGAATATTGGAAGACAGCGGCTGGTATTTGCCCAAAGCACAAAGCTCCATAAAGATATTGATAACCTGCTCCTCCTGCGGCATGGCGTCAATCCAAGAGATATACTTGTCCGCAAACAGTGGATATTCACTCCAATCGGAGTTGGAGAAGCGCAAACTGATGTCGTCGGATAACTTGAAGTCGCGCAACAGCAGCTTCAGATTGGGGTTCATGTTACAATGGTACACATAGTGGGGGCTCTTCCAGCCTAACACCTGCTTCGCACCTTCGGTCAACATCCCCTTAAAGCCCATGCTGGCCACAATGGCTCCAATCTCGTCATCGTAGATAAGGCTGGAGTTGCGGAACACCTTCGGTGCCTTACCAAACATTTCCTTCATCTTGGCACTCTGACGCTTCACTTCTTCCTTGAAGCATTCTTCATTGGCCAGTGAGGAAAGTCCGTGAGAATAAGGCTCGGCCAGGAACTCGCAACAGCCCGTATCGTTGAGCTGATGAAGAAGGTCAATCACTGTCGGCGCATAAATCTCCAGCTGTTCCAGAGCCACGCCCGAAATAGAGAAAGCCACCTTGAAAGCCCCTTCAGAGTTCTTTACCATCTCCAGCAGGGTAGTAAGTGCCGGTATATACGAATGTTCAGCCACATCGCTGATACTGGTCTCATTGGCGTAATCGTCATAATAATAGTGGTCTGTGCCAATGTCAAAGAAACGATAGCGTTTCAAGTGAATAATCTGGTGTATCTCAAAATAAAGACAAATCGTTCTCATCGTTTATTCGTTGTTTGGGTTATTTTCCATAATTTCTTAACACATTCTCATAAAGGCCGCGGATACGCAGGGCCACCTTTTCCCAAGTGATGCCGTCCACTTCCTTCTTGCCCTCTTCCTGCAAGTAATGGAAGAGCGACGGGTTGGTACAGATGGAATGGATGGCGTCGGCCATGGCGTGTATATCCCAATAGTCGACCTTGATAACTTTGTCCAGTATCTCGCCGCAACCGGACTGCTTGGAGATAATGGAAGGCGTGCCACACTGCATGGCTTCCAGCGGTGCAATGCCGAAAGGCTCGGACACAGAAGGCATCACAAAGACGTCACTGTTCTTGTACACCTCATACACCTGCTTCCCTTTCATGAAACCGGGGAAGTGGAAACGGTCGGCAATGCCGCGCATGGCGGCCAGATTAATCATGGCATTCATCATATCGCCCGATCCCGCCATGACAAAACGGACATTACGCGTGCGTCTCAACACCATGGCCGCGGCTTCCACAAAGTACTCAGGCCCTTTCTGCATGGTAATGCGCCCCAGGAACGACACGATTTTCTCCTTGGAGTGATCCGGGCGAGGTATATCCTGGTACTCCTGCGAAAGCGGATACACCGCATTGTGCACGGCAAATACCTTCCGCGGATCCTGATGATACTCGTTGATGACCGTACGGCGGGTCAGTTCGGACACGCACATGATGCAGTCCGCATAGTCCATGCCGTTCTTCTCGATGGAATAAACCGTAGGGTTGACCTTGCCGCGCGAGCGGTCAAAGTCCGTGGCATGCACGTGGATGCAGAGCGGGCGCCCGCTGACCATCTTGGCATGCACACCGGCCGGATAAGTCAGCCAGTCGTGCGCGTGGATGATGTCAAAGTCACCCTTGCGCGCCACGACGCCGGCTATGATGGAATAGTTATTAATCTCTTCGTGCAGATTGGACGGATAACCACCGGCAAACTCCATGCAGCCCAAGTCATTGACGTGCATGTAAGAGAAATCCGCGTAGATATGGTCACGGTAGGCATAATAGTCTTCCGGCGTCATCTGTCCGTAGAGGCGTGACTTCAGATAATCATAGTTCACGTCCCGCCAGACAATAGGCACCTGGTTCATGCCTACAACCTTGAGAAAACCTTCTTCATTGCCCGAAGGCTTGGGCAGGCAGAATGTAGTCTCCACATCGCCCTGCACACTCAGACCCTTGGTGATGCCGTATGACGCAACCGCCAGACCGCCCGAAATCTGGGGAGGAAACTCCCATCCAAACATTAATACTTTCATTTTCGTTCCTCCTCTTTCTGTATTTGTTCATACCGTTTCAACAGACTCAGAATGCGCAATATCTCGGCCACGTTCATGGCAAACGAGATAGCGCCTCTTCCCACGAAAGGCGGATTGCCGTCAAACAGTTCCGGCAAAGTTCCGATGCAATGGCAGGCCATCTCGTCATCCATGCCGATGAGGTGACGCTCCACGAAGGAGATGCCGCCCATCTTGTAGATACGGAGATAGGCCTCCATGTAGAAGCCCAGCAGCCAAGGCCACGCCGTTCCCTGATGGTAAGCGTAATCGCGCTGTGTCTGCGGGCCCACGTAGTTGGGATTGTAGCCGCCACTCTTGGGACTCAATGTGCGGAGCCCCTTCGGCGTCAGCAGTTCCTTGGTCACGATGTCCAGGACCTGACGCTTCTGCACGCGGTCCAGTGGAGAATAATCCAACGCCACGGCGAAGATCATGTTGGGACGCACGCTCCAGTCCATCATATAGCCATCCACGTAGTCGAAGAGGTAACCATATTCGTTGCGGAACACTTCCACAAACGATTTGCCGGTCACTTCGGCCTGGGCGTCGAGCGCATTGGCCAGTATCTCGTTGCCGGCTTCGCGGGCCATGTCGGCCACGAAGCGCAGGGCGTTATACCAAAGCGCGTTGATCTCAACGACATATCCCGTGCGCGGCACCACCGGACGTCCGTTGGCCGTGGAGTTCATCCACGTCACGGGATGTTCCGTTCCGTTGGTATAAAGCAGTCCGTTGTCGTGCAGGAACAGGTTGTCGTGCTTGCGGCTGCGGATGTACTCCAGCAAATCGTTCAAGAGCTGACCGTACATCTGGCGGCAATGTTCACGGGACGTAAACTTGGCATACTGCTGCAAGCACCAGATGGCCCACAACAACACGTCCGGATGCTCCATTTCATAGATTCTGTATGTATAAGTCTCCCCGTTCATGTATTGGCGCAAAGCCTTTTCTGCGGTCTTCATCACGTCCTCGAACTCATCCAGCTCGTCAATGGCCAGCGTCAGGCCCGGCAAAGCGATAAACAAGTCGCGCGCACGGCACTTGAACCAAGGATAGCCGGCCAGGACGTAGTGTTCATCGCCCTGCTTGTTGTGGAACTGGTGAGCCGAGTTTATCAGACAGTGGATAAAGCTGTCGCGCGGAGTGCGGTCGGCCACCTCCGCCTCGAAAGTCTGCTTCAGACGATGGGTGTTTACCTCCGAGATGCCGGCGGAGAACACGATGCTCTCACCCTTCTTGATGTCCACCTCGAAGTAGCCCGGCACGTAGAGGTCTTCGTTGAAGTCATAGCCCCGTTCCTGTTCTTTGGGATACTCCATGCCGCGATACCAGTCCGGCTGGAAGTGGAATTCGTTCTTCTTGTTCAGCTGCATGAACAGTTCCGGATACCCGGGATACATGCAGGTCTTGATACCATTCTCCACCAATTGATAGTCACGGCTGGCCTGCGCGTTCTCATGCGTGTACTCACGCACACTGCGGAACGCCAGGAAAGGTCGGAAACGCAAGGTCGTAGCCGAATGGGCGTCAACCAGCGTATAACGGATCAGGATGCGGTTCTCATGGTGTACAAAAATTTTCTCTTTACGGAGGATCACGCCTCCCACACGGTAAGTCGTAGCCGGGATGTGCTCGCAATCGAACTCGCGGATGTATTTATGTCCGTTGGGGCTGAAGTGATTGCCTTGATATTTGTGCAATCCCAGGTTAAACTCTGCACCGTGCTGAATTACCGTTTCATCCAAAGAAGAAAGCAGCACATGGTTTTCATCGTCCAGGTTGGGCACAGGCACCACCAGCAGACCATGATATTTGCGTGTGTTACAATCTACAATTGTTGTACAATGATAGGCGCCCGATCTGTTCGTACGGAGTATCTCCCTTGTGAGAGACTCCTGCAGATTGACCATCAGCGTCTTGTCAAATCGTAAATAACTCATAGTTGTGCATTATTTAATTTAAAGGTTAAAAATCCAGGTCTCTATACGCTACAGCTACCTGTAGCAATGCCCAAAAATACAAATTAATGTATACACAAAAAATAAAAAGAGCATTTTTTTCGGTTTTCGGACAAATAATTGTAGTATTGCAGCCTGTTAACAGGCACTTCTTGCCCAAAAGCGATTTAGATAGTTCATGAAACGAGACTTACAACGAATACTTCTGTCAGCCGTCATCCCTCTTTTCTTTCTCTTCATCCTGTACATGTTGAAGATTTTAGAGGTCGGGATGGATTGGGATTTCACCCGTCTGGGCATCTATCCGCTGGAAAAGCGCGGGGTGTTCGGCATCTTCGCCCATCCGCTCGTGCACAGCAGTTTCCGGCATCTGGCAGCCAACACGCTTCCCCTGTTCTTCCTTTCCTGGTGCCTTTTCTATTTCTATCGGGACATCGCTCCTTATATATTTTTCCTCATCTGGATAGGAGGCGGCATCTTCACCTTCTTTTTCGGGAAAAGCGGATGGCACGTCGGCTCGAGCGGCCTCGTTTACGGACTGGCCTTCTTCCTGTTCTTCAGCGGCATCTTCCGCAAGCATGTGCCGCTCGTCGCCCTCTCGCTCTTGATTACCTTCCTCTATGGCGGACTGGTGTGGAACATGTTTCCCCAGTTTGCCAAGATCACCACTTCCTGGGAAGGACACATGGGTGGAGCCATAGCCGGCATGCTGTGTTCGGTCGGTTTTATGAAATACGGGCCGCAACGTCCCGACCCCTTTGCCGACGAAGCGGATGAGGAAGAAGCCACATCTGACGACGATGCTAAAGAAAGCGATACGCTTCCCGACTGATTTTCGTCCCAAAAGTTGTTTTATTCATCCTACTGGATTACTTTTGCCGAGTGATAAATGGGAATTTATTTTTTAGGCGCGGATTACACGGATTTCACGGATTAAAAGTAACTGTCATGTTGAGCGAAGCCCGTAGGGCGGAGTCGAAACATCTCACATAGCGCATGAGAAAAGTGTTACGTGAGATCCTT
>CALUFR010000083.1 GCA_944319875.1 uncultured Bacteroides sp. | reverse complement strand
ATACCAAAAGAAAAAATCAAGCGCTGAACCTCGGAGGCTACTCCGCCCTTGCTTTTTTCTAAAAGGCAGAAACTCGCTTCGCTCAGACAGTCTGCCTTTCTTCACGCAAAAAGCAAGGACTCCGCTTCACGCCTCCTCACTTAGGCGCGGCTGCGTGGTCGGAGCGCGAGCGACCTTCATTAGCGCTAACACGCCGGATGGCTCTCCGGCCTCACTGGAGGGGCGTGAAGCGGAGAGGGCGTTTTTGCGTTAAGAGCGGCATGCTGTTTGAGCGAAGCGAGTTGTGTGCCGCTTAGCAAAAACGTCCTCGGAGTAGCCCCGGAAGTGCAGACGGGGTACTTTCTTTTTGGTATCTTTTTCTTTCGGACAAGCGAAAGAAAAAGTACACTGTTAATCACCTAAGCATTTCCCAGATGAACCATAAATTCTGTGCAAAGATAGTGAAAGTCGAAAGCAGAAAAAAATAAGCTTGCTTGATTTTTTTGCTGAGACGCATCCTATCTTATTTAAAGATAGAGAAAGGTCATCAGATTGCGAAAAAAGAGAGCGAAAACTTTGCGACTTCAAAAAAACTCTCTATCTTTGCACCCGCTTAAAAGCAAAACAGGTTTGATTCGCTAGCTCAGCAGGTAGAGCACAACACTTTTAATGTTGGGGTCTTGGGTTCGAGCCCCAAGCGAATCACCCACCGCACGGAAAGCCGCTGATAGAAAAACAGCGGCTTTTTTTGCTCTGTCATCCTGAATTCACTCACGTTCAGCATGACAAAATGATAGGCACTTTGAATTTTGCCACACCCTCTTACGAATAAACAATATAACTATTTTTACACATCGAGACAGATGGTTTATCATCGGAAGTCGCTACATTTGTAGCGATAATCATTCTTTAATAGTAACCCTGAAAACAGAAAAGACAATGCTTACCCAGATTATAAACGGACGCATATTCACCCCGCAGGGATGGCTGGATGAAGGATCCGTGCTGATACGCGACGGAAAGATACTGGAAGTGACCAACTGCGACCTGGCTCTCATCGGTGCCAAGCTGATCGATGCCAAGGGGATGTACATCGTTCCCGGCTTCGTGTGCATGCACATACACGGTGGAGGCGGGCACGACTTTACCGAATGTACGGAAGAGGCTTTCCGCAGCATCATTCATGCTCACCTGCTCCACGGCGCCACGACCGTCTTCCCCACCCTGTCGTCATCTCCCTTCGACAAACTGCACGAGGCCGCAACCCTCTGCGAACGGTTGATGCAGGAGCCGGGCAGCCCCATTGAAGGCCTCCACATCGAAGGCCCCTACCTGAACCCCAAGATGGCCGGCGAACAGTTTGCCGGACAGGTGAAGCCCATCGACGAAAAGGAATACAAGGAACTGCTGGAAAGCACCCACTGCATCCGCCGCTGGGACGCCTCGCCCGAATTGCCGGGAGCACTCGACTTCGCCAGATACCTGCGCCGGAAAGGTATCCTGGCCGCCGTGTCCCACACCGAAGCCGAATACGACGACATCAAGGCGGCCTACGAGGCGGGCTTCACCCACGCCGCCCACTTCTACAACGCCATGCCGGGCTTCCACAAGCGGCGCGAATACAAGTACGAAGGCACCGTGGAGAGTGTCTACCTGACCGACGGCATGACCATCGAACTGATTGCCGACGGCATCCACCTGCCTTCCACCATCCTGCGCCTGGCCTACAAACTGAAGGGCGTGGAGCACACCTGCCTCGTCACCGACGCCATGTTCTGCTCGGCCACCGACGGAAAGGAAATCAACGACCCGCGCTACATTATCGAAGACGGTGTGTGCAAGCTGGCCGACCGCTCATCACTGGCCGGCAGTATCGCCACGGGCGATGTACTGGTGCGCACCATGGTAAAAGCGGGCATCCCCCTGGGCGACGCCCTGCGCATGGCCAGCGAGACCCCGGCACGCATCATGAACCTGTCCGACCGCAAAGGCTCCCTGCAGAAAGACAAGGACGCCGACATCCTCATCATGGACAAGGACTTGAACATCCGCGCCGTATGGCAAAACGGAACACTGATAGAAGAGACAAACACTTTATTTTAAAAGAAGACAACATGAAATATGTGAAAATAACGAGCATTATGCTCAGTGCAGCTATCCTGGTCGGAAGCTGCGGAACGTTGAACAATACAGCCAAGGGTGGAATCATAGGCGGAGGTTCCGGCACCGTTGCGGGTGCGGCCATCGGAGGACTGATCGGCAAAGGCAAGGGTGCCGCCATTGGTGCCGCCATAGGTGCCGTAGTAGGAACCGGTGCCGGTGTCGTCATCGGCAGAAAGATGGACAAGAAGGCGGAAGAAGCCGCCAGAATTGAAGGCGCGGAAGTGGAAAAGGTGACGGACACCAACGGCCTGGCCGCCGTCAAGGTTTCGTTCACTTCGGGCATCCTGTTCGGCTTCAACTCGTCGGCATTGAGCAACGAGGCGAAGGCGTCCTTACGCGAACTGGCGCAAATCCTGAGAGACGACCCCACAACGGACATCGCCATCATCGGGCACACGGACAAAGTCGGCACATACGAAGCCAACGTAAAGGTGTCCAAGAACCGCGCCTATGCCGTGGAGAACTACCTGCAGGACTGCAACGTATCGCCCGCCCAGTTCAAGGTTGTCAAAGGCGTGGCCTACGATGAATACGACGAGAGCAAGTCCGCCGACGAGAACCGCCGCGTAGAGGTATATATGTATGCCAGCGAGCAGATGATTCGGGAGGCTCAGCAGCAGTGATAAAAAAGGAAATTGTGTAAATGGGAATTTAGCGGGGCGTTGCCCCGGCAGGAGTTAAATGGAGTTAGAAGGAGTTATGCCTTCGGCAGGAGTTAAAAGCCAATACCTTTGACGTAATCACCGGACCAACTATCGGCCTATAACTCCCTCTAACTCCTTCTAACTC
>CALUFR010000082.1 GCA_944319875.1 uncultured Bacteroides sp. | reverse complement strand
TTATTACCTGATTGATTCAATCGGAACGGAAGCGGACACCGAACTCCGCTGCCACTATGTGAATGTAAGATTATTGTTTCAAGTATTAAATGTAAAATGATATGGCACTGAAACCTTTTATCGGAATCAAGAAAATATGGTACGGCGACGTTTTCTCTGCCGCTGTGACCGCATCCACGCTGAAAACGTGGCTGTCGAGTGCTACTGAAGTAGGCAACTCCCATCAGGATACATGGGGATATACGGAAGATGACCCCACCTATACAGACTACATCAACGAGTTGACAGGTGGCATCTATTACCGTGACGTAACTGCCAAGGGTGCAAAGACCATCACCTTTACGATGGGTGAATATGAGTTGACCGACTTGATTGCCCTCCGTGGCGGCGAGAAGGTCGGCACGGACGAAGGTTGGGCTGCACCCTCCGAGGCTGGCATCATGAACATGGGTATTGTCGGCAAGACCAAGACGGGCAACTACATCGTGTTCTCCAATGCAGCCGTTATCGGCAAGGGTAACCAAGTAGAGAAGAACATCGGCTTGGGTGTGACCGCTGTGGCTCTGGATAACCCGAACACGGGTGTCAAGTCCGACTACCTGTTTGACGGCTCGAAGGTGGATTCAGCCGGAGTAGGCGGATAATTCAATTTGTAAATTGATTGTTTTCAGGATGGCGGTGGGTGATTGCTCACCGCCTTTTTGGTTTAAGTATGGAACAAGAAGGAGCAAAGATAGTATCAAGTGCCATTCTCGGAATGGATTTCAAGGTGGTAGTAGTGGCTGGCAAGTCGTACATCGTCACACCTCCCACAATCAAAAGGCTGGCAGGCGCAGGATATTGGCTCTCCGGCATTAAGGGAGACAACATCAAGGATGTGCTTTTATCCAAGGAGAATCCCGAAGCCTTTGCGCACGCCTTGTCGTACATGATTAATGGCGATGACAATCTGTTTGATGAGTTGTCGAACGGCACGGAGACGGAAGTCAAGGACGCGCTCGAAGAAGCCTACTCGATGGTGTCCGTAAAAAATTTTATCGGGCTATTGGGTTTAGCGAGGAACGTAGCCAACCTGATAGCAAAACCAAAACCATAGGCAACGATTGCCTGTTGGGACAGATTGCATCGTTCATGGAGAATCTTCACCTGACTTACAAGGAGGTATTGGAGGAAATTCCATATCGCAATCTGGTGATTATGCAGAAAGACAAGCTCCACGTGGCATATGGTGACGTGCTGCAAGAGGTGACTGACGAAGAGTTTTTCAAGAACAGGAAATTTGACGAATAATATATGGCGACACTATATTTCAAGGTATCGAGTGATTGGCAAGAAGTCGTAAGGCTTCGACAAGAATGTGAAAAGCTGGAATCCCAACTGAAAAAGATGGACTCCAGAACTGCTCCGGCTGCGACTAAGACGTTGGAGACACAGCTCGCGTCTACCAGACAGCAGATGATGGGGATGGTCACGGAAGCCGCCAAGGCTGGAGCCGAAATAGAGAACGGGTTCAAGAAGAAAATCTACGATGCTTCCCAAACGGTGAACGGGTTATCAGAAAAGATTATCGCACAACGAGCCGTGATAAAAGACATTGAGTTTGATGTAAAGCGTTTGGGCGAAGCGTACCGCTCTGCATTGAAAAACAATTCCTCCGGTGCATCGGGAAAGCTGGCTGAATACAACGCCGCCCGCAGGGCACTCGACGAAGAAAAGGCCGCTTTGTTCGGGCTGACCCAGCAGCAGGCAGAGGCTCGGCTTTCCGTAAAAAAGCTCCGTGACGAATATGCCCTTTACAAGAAAGAGGCTGGCGACACGGTGGAAATTAATAACGGCCTTTCCCTTTCGTGGGGGAAGATGCTCGGCGTTATCGGTGGAGTGACCGCATTGAAGCAACTTGGCTCTGAGATAGTCCGTGTCCGTGGCGAGTTCCAATCCATGCAGACGGCCATAGAAACGATGGTTGGCAAGGATATGGCGAGTGTGCTTATTCCCCAAATCAAAGAGTTGGCAAAGGTCTCTCCGCTTACTCTGTCTGATATGGTTGGCGCAGAGGAGATGATGCTTGGATTCAACATCGAAGCGGAGGACACCATACGCTATTTGCAGGCATTGAGCGATATTTCTATGGGTGACGGGAACAAGTTCAAGTCGCTTACTCTTGCATTCTCCCAAATGTCAGCGGCTGGAAAGTTGATGGGGCAAGACCTTAACCAGATGATTAACGCCGGGTTCAATCCCTTGCAGATTATTGCGGAAAAGACAGGAAAATCCATCGCCACGCTCAAAGATAAGATGTCGAAGGGTGCGGTTTCCGCAGAAATGGTGCAGCAAGCGTTCATTGATGCCACCAGCGCAGGAGGGAAGTTCTATCAGATGTCCGAGAACGCATCCAAGACCATCAACGGACAACTCTCTATGATGCAGGATGCCTTGGATGCCGCTTTTAACGAAATGGGACAGGCTTCCGAGGGCGTTATTATAGGGGCTATTCAGGCCACAACATCCTTGATACAAAACTATGAGACGGTCGGCAAAGTGCTGGCTGGATTGGTGGCTACCTATGGAGCTTACCGCGCAGCCGTAATGCTGGCTACCGTGGCGACAAGCAAGCATACCATTGCGGAGGTCGCTTTGACCAACGTAAGGGTATTGGCACGCAAGGCGCAGATGGCACTGAACGCCGCTATGCTGACCAATCCGTATGTCGCTTTGGCTACGGTTATTACCGGGCTGGTGGCTACGATGTGGGCATTATCGGATAGTACTTCACAGACCGAAGAGGCGACTAAGCGGCTGAATAAATCTGTGAGCAATGTGGAAGGTATGGCGTCCAAAGAGATGTCTGCATTAAAGGACTTGAACAAGCAGCTCAGCGAAACGAAGAAGGGTACTGATGAATGGAACAAAGTAAAAAAACAAATCGTGGATGGCTATTCCAAGTATCTCCCCGGCATTGACCAAGAGATTGAGAAAACAGGCAATCTTGCGGGGAAATACAATGAATTGGAGGTAGCTATTAGAAAAGCCGCAGCTGCACGAAGTTACAATGAGATTGAACGGACTGAGAATGCCAAATACCAGGAGACAAGAGATAAAAACCTTGAAAAAGCATACGATGCGTTTGTAGAGAGTTATGGAGATGAATCAGGGTTGGAGATATACAAGAATTTCCTTGGATGGCTCGATAGCGGGAAGGAACTCCCAGCGGAAGTCCAAAAGGCATTTTCAAGCGTATCTGTAGGATGGGACAAAACTGCAAATTCCCTATTGTTTGAGATTCGCAAACAAGATGAGTTGCGAAAGCAGAACCTGCAAAAGTACAAGAATATATTCGGAATATCGGACGAAGATATAAGCGACGCCAACAATGCAGGCGATGGTAAAGAAACAAAGAAACAAGTAGACGCGCTAACCGAAAAAGAGAAAAAGGAGTTAGAAAAGCGAAAAGAAGCGCAGCAGAAACTCTCCGATGAACTCCTCTCCCTCCAAGAGAAGAACCAGCAATCCGAAATAGCCCTCATGGAGGAAGGCACGAAGAAGAAACTGAAACAAATCAACGCCGACTATGAGGCGCAGCGCAACGCCATCGCCAAGCAGAGCCGCGACTGGGCACAAGAGAACAAGAAAGCAGGCGTGTCCGGCGTGAACGCCAACGGGCTGACGACTGACCAGCAGTCATCCATCGACGAAGCCAACCGACTGAACGCCGAGAACCGCATCAAGCAGGAGGAAGAAGTCTACAAGGCCGAAGCCGCCGCCATGCGCACCTACCTCCAAGAGTACGGCACCTTCCAGCAGCAGAAGCTCGCCATTTCCCAAGAATACGCCCGGAAGATAGCCGAGGCACAGACCGAGGGCGACCGCCTGTCATTAGCAAAGGAGCGCGACCAAAAGCTGTCCGGAATGGAGGCCGAAGCCTTGCGGATGTCTATCGACTGGCCGTCCGTGCTCGGGGAGTTTGGCGGGATGTTTGACGATGTCATCCGACCGGAATTGGAGAAAGTCAAGCAGTACATGCAGACCGACGACTTCAAGAACCTACAGCCTACCGACCAGAGTGCCATCATCGAGGCCGTTAACCGCCTGGAGCAATCCCTTGGCGGGGCAGGCCGCGTCAGCTTCAAGCAACTTGGAAAGGAAGTCGATGCCCTTCGTAAGTCAATGCTTGCCCTCAACGATGCCCGTCAGCAGGAAGCGGAAGCCTTAGAACGGCTGGCCGAAGCACAGCAAGCCTACGAGGACGCACTGAAGAGCGGCACAGACAAGGACATTGCCGCCGCTGACCTCCGTCTGACCTCCGCAAAGACCGAGGCTGATACGGCATCGGAGAATGTCCGGAAAGCTGAGGAGACAGCGCAGCAGAACCAAAAGACCACCACAGAGACGGCCAACAATCTCAACACCAATATGCGGAACGTGACCGAGGGATTACAGAAACTGGCATCCGGTGGCCTGAAGAATGCCTTGGACGGATTCGCCCAATTATCGAAGAGCGGCATATTCGGGGATAAAATGACTAAGGTGGCGGATAGCCTTGAGGATGTGCCCATCGTCGGATGGATTCTATCAATCATAGATATATTGAAGGACGGTCTTAGTGACTTGGTGGGCGGATTGCTTGACGGGATATTCAACGCGGTTTCAGGTATTCTGAGCGATGTCCTTTCCGGCGACCTGTTCGTTACCCTTGGCAGTAGCATAATGAAGGGCGTGGGCAACATCTTCGACGCCATCACCTTCGGCGGCTTCAGCCACTGGGGCAACAACGCGGCCGAGACCAAGGCCGTCATCGACCGCCTCACCACCCGCAACGAGGCATTGATAGACAGCATCGACCGCCTGAATGAGACCATGAAGGAGGCACGCGGCGCGGAAACGGTGAAGGCCACGGAAGAAGCCATAGCCTACCAGAAGGAGGTGACCGAGAACTACCGCGACATCGCCGCCGCGCAAGCTCACTACCAAGGCAAGCATCACTCTTGGAGCAAATACTTCAATGATTGGCTGGACGGCGTAATGTTTAACCCATCCTTTAATACAGGGCACAATGATTGGGAAACTTACCAAAGAATGAACGAGATAGCGGGTTTCCGTATCACCTCTCGCGACGACTTCCTTAGCATCACCCCCGAACAGATGCAGGAGATGCTGGCCATCCCCGCCATACGCGAACTCCTGACCGACATCGGCGAAGGTGGATACGGCGCAAAGATGGTGGCCACACTTGAAGATTTTGCCGAGCAAGCCGGGAAGATTGAAGAGTTGGAAGAACAGATGTATGAATCCCTCACGCAAATCTCCTTCGACAGCCTGTATGACAGCTTCATCGACACCTTGATGGACATGGATGCCAGTGCGGAGGACTTCTCGAAGAACTTTTCCGAATACATGATGAAAGCCTTGCTGGCCAACAAGGTGGGCGAAATGATGTATGACGACATGGAGGCGTGGTACAAGCGGTTCGGAGAATCCATGAAAGATGGTGAACTATCCGATGACGAAATGGCGTCATTACGCGAGGAGTGGGATAAGCTGGTGAGCGAAGGACTGGCCATGCGTGACGACCTCGCCGCCGCCACGGGCTACGACCAGACGGGAAGCGCGCAGCAGCAACAGGCATCCGCCGGATACAGCGTCGCCGCCTCGCAGGACAGTGTGGACGTGCTCAACGGGAGATTGAACGCAGTATATGAGGCCGAATTGCGGATAGAGCAGCATAGCGAGCGGACGGCAGGCATTGCCGACGAAGTGCGCACCGTCCTTGCGCAATCCTATATTGAACTGCAACGAATCGGCGATAATACGGAAGAAATCATCAAGCCTATTAAGCAAATGCAACTGGATATGGCAGAAGTAAAACAAAATACCTCAAGATTATGACCGGACAACTATTTATCAACAACAAGGACGCCTTCACCACGTGGGGCGTACGGATGGGCAGCGGATTCCTCGACGCGCTGGACGGCTTCCTGCCCATGAAGGACTACATCGAGAACGACAGCCGACTGGAACACGGCAAGCGGATGATTACCACCAATGCCAAGGTAGCCAGCCGCGACATCACGCTGGAGTTCACCATCGAGGGCAACAGCGAGACGGACTACCGCACGAAGAAGCGAGCCTTCCAGCAGGAATTGCAAGCCGGAGCGTTCACCATCAAAGTGCCTGTCTTGGGCACGGACGTGTACCACTTGGTCTACACCGGGAAGAGCACCAGCTATGGATTGTCGATTAGCCGCAGATTTGGGAAGATTTCAGCCAAGTTCACCGAACCCAACCCAATGGACAGGGAATAACAAACCTTTCCCCGCTTGTTTCGTATGCCATAGCCAAGAATGAATAAATGAACCACGAATTGCAGAACTTTGGAGACATGAACGCAACCATCCCCATATACTCCCTCTCCGGCACAGTCGTTGCCACGGCGATAGTCACGGAGCCAGCCGTCAGCCACGAGGAGCTGATGACCGCCGACTACGTGAAACTGTCGTGGAACAGCAACACGGGCACCGTCCTCCCCGCCGGAGCATACATCACCATCGGCGGTGAACGCTACTCCCTGCTCGAACCGTACACCCCGACGCGGGCTAACGAAGCGGAGTATCAATACACCCCGCAGTTCCAATCGCGCATCATGGCGTGGCAGAAGCACATCGTCCCCCTCTATACCTACGACACCGACGGCACGACCGTCAAGACGCGGGAACTGGACTGGAACTTCACCGGAAGCCCGGCGGATGCCATGTACATGGTGCAGCAGGCAATCAAGAACGAGACCGGGGAACAATGGACGGTGCAACTGGCCGACAGCCTGCCCGCCACGATTACCGTGTCCTCGCAGTCGGGAAGTATCTTCTCTCTGCTGAGCGACATCGCCGGGCAGTGCGAAACGGAGTGGTGGGCGGACAAGGCGACCAACACCCTCTACCTCTCCCGCTGTCAACGCGGCACGGCCATCGCCCTCACCGTTGGCGATAATGTCGGCGTGCCCAGCGTAACGGCCAGCCAAGACGGCTATTATACCCGCTTCTATGTCTTCGGCTCGACAAGGAATGTCACGCAGGACAGCGGCGCGTCGGTCGCCAACAGCGTGGTCAACAAACGCCTCACCCTCGACCCCGCCACCTATCCCGGCGGATACATCGACGTGCGGCCAAACCTCCAAGAGGGGGAGATATTTACCAAGACGCTGTACTACGACGACATCTACCCGTCCTCCAAGCTGACCATCTCCGATGTGCGGGCACGACTGAAATACCGCCTGGACAGCAACGGCAACAAGATAGAGGCCGGGACGGATGATAGCGGGCAGCCCATCTACGAGCAATACGCCATCTGGTACTTCAAGATAGCGGGCTTCGACTTCGACCCCACGACCATCATCCCGCAGACCAACCTCTCCGTTCACTTCGAGGACGGGCAGTTGGCCGGGCGCGACTTTGAACTGACCTATCACGACAAGGCGGACAACACACACTACACGGACGACGCTCTGCCCTTCGTGGTGGAAGCCGGGGACTACGAAATCACGATAGACGAGAGCGGCGGCACCATCATCCCCGGACTGGCCTACATCATCCCGCAGGACGGTGACAAGGTTATCCTTTATAATATAGTGATGCCCGCAGAATACACCGCCTCCGCACAGCAGGAATTGGCCGAACGGGCACAGAAGGACATCGCCAAGATGACCGCCGACAACAACAGCTACGAGATGGACAGCTACCCGACGGAGTTTGAGGCGGACGACACCGACCTCACGCTGGGGCAGGCCGTCACCTACACCAACGGCGACACCGTGTTGTCTACCCGCGTCCTCATGGTGGAGAAGCATCTCGACGCCAACTGCCAACAGCGCATCCGTGTGGGCAACGCCCTCATCAAGGGGAACACCCAGCAACTGCGCGAGGAGATGACGCAGGCCACGCAGAACATCGACATCCTGGCCGCCTTCAACAACCTGTCGGCAAGCGTGTCCAATGCCTATGCCAAGGTGCAGCGCGAGATGCTGGAAGGCTTCGCCCGCATCGGGGATATGTGGAAGTTCGACCCGGACGACCCCACGGTCATCTACTCCAAGTACAGCGCGTATGTGAACGGCTTCCTTTCAGCCAAAGGCAAAAACCCCGAATCCGGCTCAGAACCCGGCGGCGCCACCACCCTCGCCGCCCTCACCGACGTCTCCATCACCACCACCCCCAAGGACGGCCAAGTACTTGCCTACGACGCCACGCTGAACAAGTGGACGCCCGTGGACATGGAAGCCACGGCGGGCATCGACGAAGAAGAACTGCTACAGATACTGACGCAGAAGGGCTACGCCACGCAGACGTGGGTGACTCAGCAGTCCTACGCCACACAACAGTGGGTGACTCAGCAGTCCTACGCCAAGACCTCAGTGCGCATCAAGGCCGGGACGGGGCTGACGGGTGGCGGCACGCTGGCGCAGGACGTCACGCTGTCGCTCGCCACGGTGGGCACGGCGGGGACGTACACGAAGGTGACGGTGGATGCCTACGGACGGGTGACGGGGCACGCCTCGCTGACGCAGGGCGACATCCCGGCTCTGTCTATCTCGAAGATTACGAACTTGCAGACGACGCTGGACGCTAAGCTGAACAAGAGCGTCTTCGAGGAGCTGTTTGAGAAGGTGTGGGTCAGCGGCTACGGGTATGCGATACGGGCGAAGCTGGCGTTCTATAGCGATGACTGGATTTCCGCGAAGGGGCTGAACAGCGATGCGGGGAGCACGACGGGCGGCGTGGATGAGAATGAGGTGCTCCAGATTGTGGAGGATG
>CALUFR010000081.1 GCA_944319875.1 uncultured Bacteroides sp. | reverse complement strand
GACTGTCTGAGCGAAGCGAGTTTCTGCCTTTTAGCAAAAAGCAAGGGCGGAGTAGCCTACGAGCTTCAGCGCTTGATCCTTTCTTTTGGTATCTTTTCTTTCGTATCAAGACGAAAGAAAAGTACATCTAAACTCCCATTTATAGTTTAGAACGCAATATTTGCACCGAAGATAAAGCTGCGGCTGCGCGGGTAGGCACCGAAGTCCACGCCCGGCGTCAGCGGGCTACGCATGTTGGACACTTCGGGGTCGAAGCCCGTGTAGGGCGTCCACGTCAGCAGGTTGTTACCCGTGAAGTAGAGGCGCAGCTTGCTCAACCCGATCTTGCGAACCATTTGCTTGGGAAATGTATAGCCAAACGTCACATTGCTGAGGCGCAGGTAGGAAGCGTCCTCCACCGCCCATGAATGTACGTACTTATCACCTTGCTCGTTGTCGTGCCAGGAAGCCACCGTCTTGCCGGCATTCAGGGCGGCCAGTTCGGTGAGGTCGGTCACTTGTTCTCCTCTGTCATTGACCGTCACCCAGCGGTTACTGCTGTTCATCACGTCCAGAGCGTTGTTGTTCTGCGCACCGACTTTGGTCGTGACCAGCTGCGTGGCGCTCAGCACCTCGTTGCCGTAGCTGTAGGTCAGGAAGACGCTCAGGTCGAAATTCTTATACGTGAAGTTGTTGTTGATACCGCCATAGAAGAGGGGCGCGGCGTTGCCGATGACCGTACGGTCGTTGTCGTTGATGACCCCGTTCTTGTCCATATCCTTAAACTTCCAGTCACCGGGCTGCACGTCAGTACGGGTTCCTTTGTGAGCCACGTTCTCCTTCAATATAAAGGTATTGGCGGAGGCATTGTAACCGCTGAAGTCTTCTGCCTGATACACTCCTTCGGTCACGTAGCCGTAGAACTGTCCGATGGGTTCGCCCACCGCCAGGCGGTGTGTGCTCTGGTTGTGACCGAACTGCGCTTCGTAGTACTGCACGGCCTCGCCCGTCAGGGCTTCCACCGTATTCTTGTTGTGCGACAGGGTCACCTGAGTGGTCCAGTTGAAGTCCTTGGTTGTGATGTTGTTGGTGTTGATGGTGAGGTCCACACCCATGTTCTTCGTCTCGCCGGCGTTGATTATCATCGTGCCGTAACCCGAAGACAACGGCATCTGCGCGTTCAGCAGCAGGTTGCTGCTCTTGTTGATGTAGAACTCCGGAGAAATGGTGATGCGTTGCTCCAGGAAACCGAAATCCAGTCCGAAGTTGAACGTCTTGTTCGCCTCCCACTTCAGGTCGGGATTTGGAATACGGGTTGAGGCGTAGCCGGGTATCAGTTGGCCGCCCATCGCCGTGTTGAGCGACGTGAGCAACGCCAGGCTGTTGTAGCTGCCGATGCGGTTGTTACCTGCCAGACCGTAGCCCACACGCAACTTCAAGTCGGAGAACACGTTGAGGTTCTTGATGAACTTCTCCTCACCCAGTCGCCAGGCGGCGGATACGGCGGGGAAGTAACCCCACTTGTTGTCCTTGCCGAACTTAGACGAACCGTCGGCACGCATCGTTGCGCTCACCAGGTACTTGTCCTTGAAGTCATAGTTGACGCGGGTGAAGAACGACAGGAGGTTGTCGTCGTCGTTCACGCTGCTTTGCGCCGTCGAGGGGTTGCCTATTCCCATGTCGTCCAGTTGGAAGTCATCGGTGGGCAGGCTGTTGACACCGGTCAGCACGTAGCGTTCCCAGCGGTGTACAAACTCCTGTCCCAGCTGGGCGGTCACCTTGTGCGGCTTCTTGAACCGCTTCTCGTAGGTCAGCACGTTCGAGGTCTGGAAGCTGCCGTCCTCCGTGTTGCGGATGCTGCCGTAGACACCGTTGCGGCGTCCCATGATGGAGCGTTCGCCGTAGAACAGTTCGCGGCGTTGGGCACGGTAGCGCATACCGGTCGTGTTGCGGAAGGTCCAGCCTTTGGCGATTTTGTACGTCAGTCCGCCGTTTGCCTGAATGGTGCGCACCTCGCGGTCGTCTTTCTCCTCCGCAGCGTTGATAAGCGGATTTTGCGTCACCGAGTCATCCGTGTCTTCCGCCTGGGCGTCCTGTGTGAGCAGGTTTTCGTCGCTGTAACGCAGACCTTGGATGGGGCGGTATTGCAGGATTTGCGCCATCTTGTTGAAGCGGGCGTCCGTGTTGCTGCCGCCCTCGTTCGTACCGTTGCCCGCCACGCCGGCGCCGTAGATGCTGCGCTGGTCGAAGGAGAAGCGCCCGGTCACGCTCAGTTTGTTGTTCAGTTTTCCGTTGATGCTCATAGAGATGTTATGCCGGTCGCTGCCGCTGTACACCATGGCTCCCTCGTCCTTGTTATAGTTGTAGGACAGGCTGTATTTGATGGCGTCGCTGCCGCCGCTGAATGCCACGCGGTAGTTCTGCGTCAGCGTGGTGCGGCCCATGGTCTCGTCCAGCCAGTCGATGCCCGCACGGTCCTTATAGTTGTCGTGTATCTCCAGGAAACTGCCGAAGCGGTTCTGCCAGCTGCGGATGGACTCTTCGGGCGCACTGGACGCGTTGCCAAGGGTTCGTTCGTAGTCCGCCAGCACGAATTCCTCCACATCGAGCACCTCCAGCTTGTTGGCGAGCTTGCGGAAGCCTAAGTAGAAGTCGAAGCTCAGCGTACCCTTGCCTTCCTTCTGGCTGGAGCCGCTCTTGGTTGTCACCAAGACTACACCGTTGGCACCGCGCGCACCATAGATGGCCGTGGCGGAAGCGTCCTTCAGCACGTCGATGCTCTCAATGTCCGCGGGGTCGAGGTTGCTCATGCCGTCCTCGGTGGGGAAACCGTCGATGACGTACAGCGGCTCGTTGTCCTGCGTGATGGAGATACCGCCGCGCACCCTGACCGATACTTCCGATCCGGGCTGGCCGTCGCTCTGGATGACCTGCACACCCGCCATGCGTCCCGCCAGGGCTTGCGTGGCGTCCGAGGTCGGCACCTTGGTCAGTTCCTCGCTCTTCACCGAGGCCACCGAGCCGGTCAGGTCCTTGCGCTTCACGGTGGCGTAACCCACGACGACGACTTCCTCCAGCATCTGTTCGTCCGTGCGGAGGGTCACGTCAATCTGCTTGCGGCCTTTCACGGGCACTTCCTGCGTCTTCAGGCCGATAAAGGAGAACACCAGCACGTCTTTCGACGAGTCGTTCACGGTGATCTTGTACTGGCCGTTGACATCCGTAATGGTACCCACGCCGGAAACGCCTTTGATCGTGACGTTTCCTCCGATGACCTCCAGCCCTTCATTGTCTATCACCTTACCGGTGACGGTCAGTTGCTGCGCACGGATGCCGACAGCTATGCCGGCTATCAGTAGCCATGTGGTAATCAGTCTGTTTCTCATATTAGGGTATGTTATTTTCATTTCAAACTTCTGGTTGATATCGCCTGCCGGTCGGTCATTTCCTGCACTTCATACGTGCCGTCTGTCTCGTCGTAAAGGACAGACGAATGGAGGGTCTGACGGGTGTAGGACTCGTTGCCCAACAGGAGTTGGCTGTCGTCACTATAGTCGAACATTGTCGGGTCGATGGCGTGCGTCACGCGCAGCCGGGCGGGTTCGGCCGCGTCTAAGGATGCTTCGATAATCCAGTCTCCGATGCTGAACGTGTTGCCTTCGCGACGGATGCTTGCCGGCGTCTCCTCGTTCCTTGCGCCTACCTGGATGATGGCCAGGTAGCGGGTGGAGGGCGTACCGTCCACGCGGGCGGTCAGGTGCCATTGGTTGGGATAATCCTCTCCCTGAGTGGCGGGCGGCACCGTGAACTGGTCGGTCTGCGAAAGGCTGATGTCGTTTCCGCTATACAGATGAGTCACGGCGAAATAGTTGTCGTTGCCGCTGCTGACAATCCGTTCGCCCTCGTTGAGGTTGAACGCTACGGGGCTGTGCAGCAGCCAGTCCCAACGGGCGGACTCGGATGCCTCCAGCTCGTCATAGACGAGGACGATGTTCGGATGCAGCATCAGTATGTGGCGGCGGTACTTGGTCAGTGGCGTCTCGCCGAAACCGTTCGCCGGTGTCTGCTCGATGCCCGCCGCTTCGAAGGCGGCCAGCCACATCGGGTCGTCCGTCACATCGCAGTAGGCGCGGGAGGCGTCGCCTAAGCAGTAGCTGATGTGGTTGCCGGTGAGGGCGCGGACCACGTTGCCGTATCCCTTGGTGGAATAGGGCTGTCCGATGCCGTTCACCAATATCGTGTTGTGCGCCCGGGTATGCCGGTAGGACATCAGGTTGTGGGCGTCGCTGAAGTTCTGGTAGTAGCCGCTGCTGCGGTAGACGTTCTCGCCACCATACAGCAGGTTGAAGGCGTTCTGGCTGGCGGTGGTGTGGCTGCCCGAACCGAAGGTGCTGGAGCGGAACGACAGGGCCAGGTCGTGCTCCGTGTCGCCGGGGCGGCTGTGCATCGCCACTTCGCCCGCGTCCTGATACCACACGAGGTGAGGCGTGTCGGGCAGGTCTGTACTGTAAGTCCGCTCGGCGCACATGCGGTAGAGGCGCAGTTCGTAGTCGGCCTGCACCAGGCTCTGACACTCGTTGGCATACCAGCCGGCATAGCCGTCCATCAGCTCGCGGGCAATGTAGTCGGCGAAGGCGGCGGTGAGGCGGTTGGGCTCCGTGTAGCGTTCGCTGCTGTCACCGAAGCCGTTGCTGGCGGAGTGGGGCGGGGTGGTGTAGACCAGTGCCCGTCCGCTGTTGCGGTACCAGGGATGTTGCAAGAAGTCGAAGCGGGCCACGTAGGACAGCAGGGCGGGCATGTAGGCCAGCGTCTTGACGTTGGCGGGGAAGTAGCCCGTGCCGTTGTGCCACAGGCCGTCGCGGTTGAAGCCGCCGGCGGGGGCGCGGGCCGTCCACAGTTCGTAGTAGTATTCCAGCATGGGCAGGACTTCGTCGGAGTAGGCGGAATTGCTATAGAGCAGGAAGGCGCACTGGAAATAGATGCGCATGTTCTGTTGCCAGAAGTGGTTGTCGAAGATGTGGTTCTCCTCGTAGCCCACGTTCTGGGCGTAGTAATGGCGCAGCACGCGGAGCATCTGTGTCTCGGCGGCGGTGCGCTCGGCCGGTGTCAGGCGGTTGTACAGCAAGTCGTAGGCTGCCGCATGGCACAGGGCAATGGCGCTGGACGTGAAGTTGTCGGCAAACAGCTCGTCGTCTGTGGGCGGTGTGGCCGTCAGGGCGTCCAGTAGTTCTTTCAGTTTGTTTGCATAGGTGGTTTGTCGGGTCAGCGTGTAGGCATGGTAGAGCCACGTGGCATGCTGACGCAGTTCTTCGGCACGGGTATAGAGGGTGCCTGTGGTATAGTCGGCGGCCAGGGCGCTGTCGGCACGTGCCGTCAGTTGTCGGTATTCGGCATGAGAAGTCACGTTGCGTCGTGCCTCGTCGATGCGGGGATTGAGGAAGCAGTAGAGGCGCGGATATTCGCGGGGAGCGTTCTGCAGGAAGGTTTTAAAGGGCGGGGTGACGAAGGCGGTCAGGCCGGCTGTCACTTCGAAGCGGTACGTGTCGCTCCAGGCGCTCTCGCCTGTTCCGTCCGCCTTGACGGAGCGGAATCGCCAGTACCACGTGCCTTCCTCTAATTGGCGGTGGGGATTGTACATGCACCATGCTTGCGGCTCGCTGAGGACGGCTTCCGCGTCGCTGAAGTCCTCCGTGCGCGACAGGTTGAACTGAAGGCACTCGCCCGTCTTCATGGCCTGGGGCACGATGAGGGGTGCGGGGTTCATCATCAGTTCGTTCGTCTCCTTGGGATAGGGCTGCGTGCGTATCTTGTCTTGGTAGGCGTCCGGCAGTTCCACCTTCTCCTCCGGCTGCGGTTGTTCGGGCTCCGGCAGAGGGTCGCTTTGGCAGGAGCAGTTGCTCATCAGGCAGAGGGCGACCAAGGAAACAGTCAGTGTACGAAAGGGTGCGTGCATCATGGTGTATGCGGTTTTTAGTTCGTTTTTCTTTTTAGAACTTCCCCTCCTGCGATATGTGCAGGAGGGGAAGTGGGGATGTAAATTCACCTTAACCAGTTATAGAATTTAGAGAGTTATTCGAAGATGGTGAACATCGGGCGGCAGAGGGCGTTTTGGGCACCGGATGTTACGCTGATGCCTGCAGCCTGCGCATTGGTCACGGTTCCTTCTGATACGTTGATACGTACACCGGAGAGGTTTCCTTCGGAGTTTACCGTGCTGCTTGCGTAGTACACGGTAGCGATTGGGTCTCTGTCGAACATGACACCATTGGTGGGGGTAAACTCACTCATGCCTCGGAATTCTTCGCTGCCTGTGGCAGTAGTTTCACCGATGGTGAAGAGCATGCCCATGAAGGCTTGCAGTTGCGACAAGGTGGGGATGTACCATGCACTGACGTTTTCACCGGACAAGGTATTTTCGCCTACCCATGCGTCATAGGTTGTAACGAATGCGGAACCGGTGAAGTTAGTTTTGAATACTTCCGTAGTTTGCGTTCCATTGGTCACCGTGGATTCTGTTGGTGTTAGCTTAGAGATGGCTGCAGAGTTCAGTTGTTGACGGTTTGTTGACATATTTGTTAAAGCCACAGCGTATGCTGCAATCGTCTTGCTCTGCAATGCTTCGGGATAGTTGGCAGGGACATCGTTATCCAGTGCGCCCATGTGGAATACGATACCCATAGCCTCCTCGGCGGTTGCTACAGGCTGGCCGGCTGCATCGACGTATGCGCCGACTTTCAATACAGGTTCGTTGTCGTAGCCGTTGTCTATCTCGAGGTCAACCTTGATAGTGTTAGTGTTATCTTGTTTATCATCCGGTACCAAGTTGACGATATTATTGCCAATTAAATTTTGCATCTCAGCAGCTTCGATTTCGAGGGTTATGCCTTGTTCGTTCTCTTCGCTGTTGAACTGGATGGTTGTAGCCGTAGTTTGGTCGGTAGGAGCCGCAAAGGCGTAGCAGAAGAAGTATAAATTGCCATCAGTCAGTGCTTCTAAGGTTTCCGTATTGTCGTCTTTGAGGCGTAGGTGGGTGCTGTTTGCAACAGCTTTGGTTGCTACGTTGAAATCCGTTCCGGAGTAGATGTGAGGTATGATATTGGTCAGTCCCGTCAGTCCTATATTTGTTACTTGTGCTTGGGTTACAGAAATACGGGAAAAAGGACGTTTTAAGGTTATGTTGCCGGAAGCAGCGTCGGCTGCTACACTGCCGCAGAAGGCATCGGCTGCCTGGTTGTTGAACAGAGCAGCACTTTGGTTCAGTGTGTAGCCTACTTTTGTCAAATCATCGGCATCGTAGAAAGTACTTTGGTCTGTACTTGATACATAGTCAGCCCAAAATACATAATTAGCTACGCCTTCGGGTGCTTCGAACTCGAAATGGGCTGTTCCGCCGCTTACAGCTACCGTCTGCGTGAAGTCAGGTATCAGTACCCCATCAGCATCTACCGCCTGTGCGATGCAACGCATTTTATAGCCAGTTACATCCAATGATTGTGCGGCACGTGTATTAGGCTGTGCGCCGGAAACGTTGACGGACAGTCTCACCATGTTGTCACCGACCTGAGAGGTCGATACGATCTCGTCCTGGGTACATGACGCAAAGAGGGTCATGACCACTGCCATTGCTGAATAGAAAAAATTCTTTTTCATGATTTAGAAATTTAAATTGTGATACATTGATTTATTATTTTTCTTCATAGGTTTTTTAGATGATGTCTACTTCTAAGTCCACCTCGTCGTCGTAGCTGGAGTCGATGCCTACGCCGTCCTCGGCCAGGGCAGGGTCGGCGGTGAGGAAGTTGTCGCGCATCGTCACGTTCATGCCCCGCTCGGCGGGGATGCGGATGATGGAGCGGGCGACGATGCTGTCTTTCTCGTTCACGATTGCCACCTCAAGGGGGATCTCGCTGCCCTCAGCCTCGCAGAATACGTAGTCGAAGCCGATGCTCAGGTCATCAGTGCCTTCTTCGGGCAGATGTATCCGAGTCCGATAGGAGAGATAGGAAAGAGGGTTGCGCAGTTCGCCTGTCAGCACGTCGATGCCGGCGGGTTGGTAGTCACTGTAGTTGATGCGGGCGGTGAAGGAGCTGCCTTGTACTTCGCCGGTGGCAATCTTGTCACGAAACTCCTGCACGTCGGTGGCTATCAGTTCGTAGCGACCTACGGGGCGTTCGAGGGTCATCTCTATGGGCACTACAGCGTTCCATTCGTCGCGGTAGTCGCTGAGATTCACGCGCTGCATGCCGCAGAACGCGTCTTTGTATTCGCTGTTGCCGTTGTATGAGCCGTTGTTGATGATGGGGGAGAGTGTCGTGGTGTTATACCACCAGTCTGTGATGGTATCGGCTGCCTGTACGTAGTCCGCCCACACGGCGATGCGATAGTCGCGGGCGTGGAGCTTCATCTCCACGGGGATGCTGACGTGGGTGCGTCCCTCCACGATGTCTTCATAAACCACAGCCTGGCGGATATAGGCGTCGCCCTGATAGGCGTCGATGATGAAGCGGTGCAGGTAGCCTTCGTCAGCGGGAATGCGGCTCGTGCCTCCCTCGCCCTCGGACAGGGTCAGGCTGAGCGACAGCTGGGCGTTGACGGTTACCTCGGTGGGGTCTACGCCCAGTTCGCCATTGGCGGTCAGTTCCGGCTCTTCGTGCAGTTGGCAGGCGCCCATCCATGCGGGCAGGGCCATCAGGCACAAGATGTATGAGATATTCTTTTTCATGTTGGTCGATTATTTACAGGTTTACAGACGGTACACTAACGAGAGGCCTACGCGCGTAGGTCCCCAGTAGTGGCGGATGCGGGTGTTGATCCACGCGCCGTTCTCTATATTATAATAGGTGTTGTACTTCGTGTTGGCGTAGCCGAAGCCGATGTTGAACTCCGCTCCCCAGTGTTCGCCCAGGGGCAGCTTGTAGCCGTAGCTCAGTCCGGCGCCTACCAAGGGACGGCCTTCGTCCTGATAGCGGTTGTCTTCCCACTTGGCGTTGTACCAGGCGGCGTGGGCGTGCAGGCCGAAGAAGTGGCCGCGGCCCGTCTCCTTGCCCATCCACCAGCGCAGCTCGGGCTGCAGGGCCACGATGCGCAGGGCGTGTTCGCGTTCAGCGTCCCACAGGCTCCACATGACGGGGATATCCAGCGTCATGCGGCGGTGTACCTGTACTTCGTAACCCAGGTTGAGCACGCCGATGGCGTCGAAGGCGATGTTGTTCTTCAAGGCGTGATAGCGTGCTCCGGCGGGTGTGGCGGATTTTTCACGCTTTGCCTTGCGGGGCTTTTCGGCTTTTGCCGTCGCTTTCTGTTTCCGGTTGTCCTTTGCGGCGGGCTTCTGCTTGTCGTCCGCTTTCCGTGCCGTTGCCTTGGACGCCTTGCCCGAAGGGTTGTACACGGCCGTCTCTTCGGGAGCGGCGGAAGTCATGATTTTGGGCTTCCCTCCTTGTTGCTGCGCCCAAAGGGCTGTGGACGCCAGTAGCCATGCCGTCAATGAAACGGTTCGTAAGATGCTTGTTCTCATATCGTTTTGTTTCTTGTCTTATCGTGGATTAGATTTCCAGTTCAGGCAATTCATCACGCATGGTGGTGACGTAGCCGTTCTCGCTGATGATGGTCTCTTGTCCCTTGTAGGTGATGTTCACGTCGTCCTTGGTGCTGCGGATGAAGAAGGAAGGACCTCCCTCGGCCGAGACGTTGACGCTGATGAGCCATCCGCCTGCCTTGATGCGTCCGTCCGACAGGATTTCGGGATCCTTGGAGGGATACTTCACGGCGTGGGTGTTGATGATGGTGGCGAAGCGGTACACCTTGGCCTTCTCCGACTTGGCGGTGAAGTGGAAGTGGTTGGGGTACTTCTTGAAGTTGCCTTTGTCATCGGCACGCAGCCAGTTGACGGGCGGCACGAAGAACTGGCTCGTGGTGTCGCACTGCAAGGCACCGGTGCTGAAGATGTAAGCGTCCGAGGCTCCGCCGCGGCCCGACAAGCCTTGCACATGTACGAAGCGGGAGTTCTTGGTGTCGAACGTGATGGGCTTGGCGGTGGCGTGCAGCATGAAGGTATAGTCGGCAGGCTCGGAAGCCTCCAGTTCGTCGTAGATGAAGATGTAGCCCGTCTTGCCCAAATTGACGATGTGGCGGCGGAACTTGGTGAGGGGCACGTCGTCCCAGCCATTCTCCGGCGTATAAGCCACTTCGGACTGCTGACCACGCTTCAGCCACAGGGGTGAGATGACCTTGCCGTAAGCGTTGGAGGCGTCACCCAGTACGTAGCCGATTTTCTCGCTGACGTAGTAGCGGGGAATCCAGCCGTAGCCTTCGGTGCCGATGCGCTGGCCCATGCCGTTCACCAGGATGGTGTTGTGGCCGCGCGTGCCTCGGTGGCAGATCATACTGTGAACATCGGTGAACTCGATGTGGTGGCCGCTGCTATAGAAGATGGGTTTGCCACCGTAGAAGGTATTGAATGCGTTTTGATTGGCCAGGGCGTGGGATGTAGAGCCGTAAGGGCTGCTGCGGAAGCTCCACATGGCGTTGCCGCCCACACGGTCCCAGTTGGTTTGGAACGAGGCAAGTCCGGTCTCGGGGAATACCCATCCGCAGGGCAGGGAAGTCAGACCCGGACCTTCGGGCAGAGGCTTGTCACATTGCAGGCGGAACCAGGCGAGGTCACCGGGCTTGTTCAGCAAGGCTTTCTTCATGTATTCCGGCTCTACCTTCAGCGTGCGGCGCACGAAGTCGGCGGCGTATGTGTTGCCCAATATCTTGGCAAGCGCGTCCAGATAGCCAATGCGGATGCTGTTGGGACGGCCTACGTTCTGGTGTGAGCTTCCGTTACCGCCCGATTTGGAGAAAGGCGGTTGCTGGAAGATGGTGTACATCACGTTGTTCTCATACCAAGGGTCGGAGAAGAAGTCAAAGCCTGTGAGATTGCTGTAGAAGTAGGGGACTTCAATCAACGTGCGGGTGTTGACGGTGAAGTAGGAGTCGCCGTTGTGCCAGCCGCCGTCCTTGTTCAAGCCGGGGAAGCGGGCCAGCCATACATTATAGCAATAGTCTGTCCACAGCTTGGCTTCGGGCAGTTCACCGTAAGTGGCGAAGGAGGCCATGGTGAGGATGCGCAGGGTCATCTGCCAGATGTGATTTTCGGCGATATGGTTCTCCAAGTAGTTGTTGAAGTGATTGTACATGGCGGTTCCCTTCTCCTTGATGGCGTTCAGCAGCGTTTTCTTCTGCGTGTCGCTCAATAAATCATAGAAAGAATCGTAGGCCATGGAGCAGAGCGAGAGCAACGCTGAGGCGTTGAAGTCACCTTTCACGTTGGCATCCTTGTCCCAGTCCATCATGGTGAATACACGCTTGATGGCCTCGTCGGCATACTTGCGGTCTTTGGTCAGCAGATACGAGCGTATCAAGGCCTCGGTGTTTCCTTCCTCGGCGTCGATGATGCGGCGGCTCTCACGGGTGAGGTAAGAGTTGCGCTGCATGTCGTTCGTCAGGTTCTTGAGTTGGCTGGTGTTGATGTCCTTTACGGTCTTCATCGGTGTGCTGAGCACTTTGGCGGCACGCTCCAAGTACCATTGACGTTCCACCTTCTTTTTGCTGTTCGCCATGAACTTGTTCCAGTTATCCTTTTGCACCCATACACGGGGGTGTGAGGCGGGAAGCTTGGCTATCGCTTCTTTATAGGAAGGCGGACAGAACTTGTGCTTGTTGTCACCTACGGTGAGTTGCAGCACCTTGCTCCAGGTCACCTGTCCGTTCTCGCCCACGTAGCCATACTGCCAGTACCATGTGCCGGGCGTCAGCTGCTTCTCCGGATTGTAGAACGGCCAGCGCGTGTCGGCCTCCACCAGTCCTTTCTTCAGTTCGGCGTCTTTCGCGTAGCGTATCTTATAAGCTAATTTGTTTTTATCTACTTTCTTGACTAAGTGCTCGAATCCGTCCATCGGCGCACCGTCTACTTGCGCTTCCGTGGGCAGCGGCCATTGGAAGGAGATGAAGCGATCGTTCACCGTAGCCTTGTCCAAGGGGGAAGGGGTGGCACGGCTCTCGTGCATCAAGGTTGTCTCATGTAGCCTGATGTTCGCCTGTTTCTTCTGGGCGAAGGCAGCGATGCCGGCGGTCAGTGCCAAAGTAAAGAACAATACTTTTTTCATGATATTTATTTAAATGTTATAGAAATCCAGTTGTTTCCTTTCGTCTGCAAATATCAAAAATGTTTGGGACATAAGGCTTCCTTTTTGTCTTTTCTTGCTCTTATTGGCGTTGAAAAGGCTGTCGTTTTTGTCTATTTACCTGTTGAAATTGTGTAATGGAGGCTTTAAAATGATAATTTAGCAGCCGAAGGCTGCAATGGTTAATGGTCAATGGTTAATGATTAATGATTAATGGTTAATGGGCTGCGCATGAGTCCTTTTACCACGTATTAACCATTAACCATTGACCATTAACCATTGCGGGCAAAGCCCGCTAAATTCCCATTTCTCAATCCCTCGGAATAAAGCGAGTGGGAGAATACGGACCCGGCGTGGGGTGGAGCTTCATCCACTCCAACAGCAGGGCACGGTGAGCCTTCACGATGTCTTGATATTGGCGTTCGATGGCCAGGTTGCGCATCTCGCCCCGGTCGTTCTCCATGTCGTAGAGCATCTCACGGTTTCGGCCTGCCTCATATAATACATATTTATATTGAGGGGTGCGTACCGCCCATCCGCATGTGCCGCCCGTTTCGGCAAAGAGGGTTTCGGTGACGATGTAGGGCTGATGTTCACGTTCGGGGTCTCCGGCTTCGGCCAGCTTGCGGAAGCTGACGCCCCGTATGCCTTGCGGAACCCGGACGCCTGCCCAGTCGCAGACGCTCGGCATAAGGTCCACACCGTTGTTGACGAGCTGGGGAAGGACTTTACCCGCATGCTTTCCTTGGGGAAGGCAGACGATAAGAGGCACATTGACCACCTCTTCGTAAAGCACAGTCTTCTGGTTCCACTGGTGGGCGCCCGTGCCGTCGCCGTGGTCGCTGGTGAAGATGATGACCGTATTCTTCCACAGATTCTGACGTTCTATCTCGTCCACGATCTTTCCGATTTCCGCATCGACGGCCTCCACTAAGCGGAAGTAGGCGTTGCGGTAGCGTCGCCAGTCGTCGGGCGTGTAGTGGCGGGTGGGGTAGAGACGGAAGCTCTGCTCCCTTTCGTAGGCAAGCACGTCGGCGTCGTAGGGAGCGATGTTGAAGTTGGCGGGCAGGTTGGGGCAGTCCTCCAATGCCGGTTCCTCAATGTGGGCGAAAGGCGGGTTCTGCTTGCGCGCGTATTCGCAGATGTTGTGCGGGTTGTCGAACGAAGCCACCAGGAAGAACGGCTTGCGGTGATCGCGGCGGAGAAACTCCACGGCGGCTTCCGCCAGTCCGTAGTCGTTGTGTCCGTGCAGGTTCTCGAAGCCGAAAGCGTGCGGAGCGGGCAGGGAGTTGGTATGTACGTGCCACTTTCCGGCGTAGGCCGTCTCATATCCGGCCTCTTCCATCAGGACGCCCAGCGAACGGTTGTGCAGGGAGTCCGGCATGGGGTTCCCGTTTTCGGGCATGCCTACTTCGGAAGGCGTATGCCCCGTAAACATGGAGGCGCGTGAGGGACCGCTCAGCGGGAGCGAGCAATAAGCGTTGGTGAAACGGATGCCATGCCGTGCCAGGCGATCCATGTTGGGCGTGCGGACGTCAGGGTTTCCGGCACACGACATGGCCGTGGCGGTTTGCTGGTCGGTCATGATGTAGATAATGTTGGGGCGTTCCTGTGCCCACAAGGCGGCAGGAAGCAAGCTTCCCGTCAATAAAGCTGTTGTCAAATCTTTCATGGCGATATGATTAATTCTGTTTCTATCGCAAAAGTAGTCCATTTCTCCTAAAGCGATGTCTATGCTTGTTTTTTTAGTTTCCACAACCATTCAAATCGCTTTTATTTTTGTCTAAGAGGCTTTTGATTTTGTGTGATGAGCTGTGTGTGCAACTTGTCTGTAGGTTGTGTGCAACCGGCTCGCGGGTTTCAGACGTCCTGTCTTTTGCTTTCAAACGTTCTGTCTGTGGACTTTCATGCGTAAAAAGATGCCCGTCATTGAACCGTGTACTGAAATAAAACGTAACTTTGCCCCCGATTTTTAATGAAGAATCGTTATGTTACATTTTGATACCGATTACATGGAGGGCGCACACCCCGAAGTGATGCGCCGCCTGATGGAGACCAATCTGGAGCAGACACCCGGATATGGTTGTGACGCCTATACGGCCCGGGCCAAGGACTTGATCCGCGAGGCTTGCGGACAACCGCAGGCGGCCGTCCAGTTCCTGGTGGGAGGCACGCAGACCAACGCTACCGTCATCGATGCCCTGCTGGCCCGCCATGAAGGGGTACTGGGAGCTGAGACGGCTCACATCAATGTGCACGAAGCGGGTGCCATCGAGGCTACGGGACATAAGGTACTCGTCCTTCCCTCGCACGACGGCAAGGTGCAGGCCGATGAGGTGGAGGCTTACATCCGCAATTTCTATCGCGATGAAACCTACGAGCACATGGTGGCACCCGGCATGCTCTACATCTCGCACCCCACGGAGTATGGCACTCTCTATACCTTGCGTGAATTGGAAGACCTGAGCCGCGTGTGCCGTGAGGCCGGCATACCTCTTTATATGGACGGCGCCCGTTTGGGTTACGGACTGGCGGCCGAGGGAACGGATGTCACGCTGAAGGACATCGCCCGCCTGTGTGATGTCTTTTATATCGGGGGCACCAAGGTAGGCGCTCTCTTTGGCGAGGCGGTGGTGGCCGCCCGTCCCGAACGCTTGCCCCATTTCTTCTCCCTCGTCAAGCAACACGGCGCCTTGCTGGCCAAAGGCCGATTGCTGGGGGTGCAGTTCGGAACCCTCTTCACCGACGACCTTTATCGGCGCATCGGTGCCCATGCCGTCCGCCTTGCCCTGAAGCTGAAGCAGGCCTTTGTAGAAAAGGGATACAAACTTCACATCGACTCACCCACCAACCAGCAGTTCGTCTGCCTGCCCAACACGGTCATCGACCGCCTCATGCCTGAAGCCACCTTCGAACTGTGGGGACCTCGTGGCGAGACGGAAACGGTGGTGCGCTTCGTCACCAGTTGGGCCACGCGTGAGGAGGATGTGGACAAGCTGATAGATTTAATGTAGAATTAAAAAATGGATTCACTGAAGATTAACAAGGTACAGATACGTAATCTGCAAATCGAGGACTACGACCAGTTGGCGCAGTCGTTTACCCGCGTATATACGGATGGAAGTGACGTGTTTTGGACACACGCCCAGATTGAAAAACTGATTAAGATATTTCCTGAGGGACAGATTGTGACCGTGGTGGATGATAAAATCGTGGGGTGCGCCCTCTCCATCATCGTGGACTATGACAAGGTGAAGAACGACCATACCTACGCACAGGTCACCGGCAAGGAAACCTTCAACACGCACAATCCCAAGGGGAATATATTATATGGTATCGAGGTGTTCATCCATCCCCAGTACCGCGGCCTGCGCTTGGCCCGACGCATGTACGAATACCGCAAGGAGCTGTGCGAGGAACTCAATCTGAAGGCCATCATGTTCGGCGGCCGCATCCCCAACTATCACAAGTATGCCGACCAGATGCGCCCCAAGGAATACATCGACAAGGTGCGCCAGAAGGAAATCTACGACCCCGTGCTCACCTTCCAGCTCTCCAACGACTTCCACGTGCGCA
>CALUFR010000080.1 GCA_944319875.1 uncultured Bacteroides sp. | reverse complement strand
CTGCGCTTCGATGTCGGCGCCATCAAGGCCGCCTTCAGCAGCGTCACCACTTCATCCTGGGACAATTCTTCGCCCGTAAACATGCGCATGCTGCGGCGGTTCTTTATCAATTCGCTGAAACTTTCCATAACTTTTTTGGTAATGAAGAGAGCAGTCTCTTTCTGATTAAACTTGATAAACGTTGCAAAGATACGAGATTATTTTTTAAATTTGCCGTCGATGCCTTTGAAACTCACGACATATCATGCGGGAAGCGACATTCCTCCCTTGCCGGGGAATGACACCTTCCATTCGACAACCCTGTTCCGCATCTACGAAGCGACGCCGGGTTATAAGCCAATGCTTATTGTGGCCAGCCTTGACGGAGAACTTGTAGCCAAGCTCTTGGCCGTTGTCCGCCGTAGCGTACGTCTCTTCCCGCCGGGCATCATCCACCGTTGCGAAGTCTTCGGCAACGGTGAGTATCTGACCGACGGCATCGACCGCGAGACAATCTTTGGCTATATGCTCCAGCGACTCACCGATGAAGCCTTGCGCCACTGCTTCCTGATTGAATTCCGCAACCTGCCGGATGCCCGTTTCGGCTACCGTTCCTTCCGTTCGTGCAGCTATTTCCCCATCAACTGGCTCCGCGTACGCAATTCCCTACACGATATTCCCCGCACCGAAGTACGCTTCAGCCCTTCACGCATCCGCCAGATAAAGAAAGGTCTGAAAAACGGAGCCGAAGTACGCGAAGCACGTACCACCGACGAGATCAAAGCATTTGCTCACATGCTACACCACGTCTATTCGTGGAAGATACGCCGCCACTTCCCCAGTCGGGAATTCTTCCAGCAACTGGCCCGACAGGCAACGGTTCCGCAACGGCAGAGCCGCATTTTCATTGTTACTTATAAGAACAAGATTATCGGAGGCTGCGCCTGCGTCTATTCGGGAAGCGACGCCTACTTGTGGTTCTCAGGTGGAATGCGCAAGACCTACGCTCTGCAATACCCCGGCGTGTTGGCCGTATGGAAAGCCCTGGACGACGCCCGTCAACAGGGCTACCGCCATTTGGAGTTCCTGGACGTAGGCCTCCCCTTCCACCACCACGGCTACCGCGAGTTTGTACTCCGCTTCGGCGGAAAACAAATCAGCACCCGGCGCTGGTTCCGCTTCCGCTGGAAGTGGCTCAACCGGGTGCTGACCTGGATATATGAATAACTACCTGACTACTTCAACTTGAAAACGACAGAAGAATAGGCGCCCAGCTTCACAAGCGTCTGCCCCTCTTCGGTTGTCTGATCCGCACTTCCCGACACAGCCACGGCCTTTTCCACTTCATCGGCCAACGGGAACTGCACATTCGTCCCGCCAAAGTTATGGAGCACAAGCATCTTCTCCTCATCCTTCGTCATATACCAGGCCGCCAAGGGCTGGTAAGCCTTATTCGCCTCGTTATAGACGTCATGTCTGCTCATGGTTCCTTCGGCCAAAGCCGGATAGGTATTACGAAGGCGCGCAAACGTGAAGTACGTGTTCAGCAACGAACTTTCGTCCGCCTGCTGGTCGGCCGCCGACTTGATCGATGATGCCACTCCGGCATCCACCTTGTCGGTATAAGCGGTAGTGTAACTGTCGCCCCACAGCATCGGGCCGCGCACATATTCGTCGCCCTTCTCCTTGGTGCCATACAATCCAAGCTCTTCGCCGTAATATATATAAGGAGAACCGGCCGCCGTCAGCAATACCGCCGCTGCCAGCCTGCATTTGTCGGCCGACTTGCCCAGCTTGGAGGCCGTGCGGTCTTCATCATGATTGGACAGCTTCGTCGCCGCGATATAATCGCTACGATAGGAAGCATATTCCTGCCGGTAACCCATAATGTCCTTGGCAAAGTAGCAGCCGGTGGCATTGTTGATGGCCCATTCCAACCGATACCAAAAAGAGAACTCGAACAAGGCAGGAAGACCGGCATAATAAGGTGCCACCTCGTTGTGCTCCGAAAGCACCTCACCTACCATATAGAAGTCAGCCGTCTTACCGGTCTGCTTGTAATACGCATCCATATCATTGTAGAAAGTCTTCAGGAAACGAGGGTTCTCATCGGAAGTCGCATTATGATAAATATGCTTCACGGCATCCAGGCGCAATCCGTCCACGCCTTTGTCTACCCAGCCCTTGGCCGCATCGGCCATGGCAAGGTAGGTCGGATTGGCAGAAACGCCGTCCACCTTCCCGTAATTCAAATCGGCAAACCAGTCCGTATAGAAATGCGAATGGTAATACCACAAGTCCATTGACTCAAACAGGATGTCGGCTGCCGTCCTGTTGTCTAACGCGAACGCCTCGCCCAGCTTTACCTTGGACGAGCTGGCGGGAGCGCCATATTTCGTACCGCCATCCCAAGTCGTATTGCTGGTACGGATCAGGAAGCCCCATGTCGAAGCGAAGTCCACCGTCAATTCATAGATGCCGTTCCCACGGTCATAGAATTTCTTGCAGACTTCCTCTCCGTAATACAGATACTTGGCATCGGCTGTACTCGTATCAGGATTGTCGGCATCAGGCGTCTCACCTTGGGTCACCGTCACCGTGGGATGAGCGGCGTCCGACCAGTCGAGCACGAACTTGTAACATCCCGTCATTTCGTCATCGGCCGAAGTGGTCGAGAACCATTCGCACGCATCATATCCGGCCGCTCCTTCCGTTGCAATCATCGGTATCTTCCCGGCCGCAATATCCGCCTCGGGGTCCTGTGAGAATACGTAATAATCGCGATACTCACTGTCCGGCGATGCTTTGGCACTGACAAACCAGGGATGCTCTTTGCCCGTATGGTTCATCACGTAGTCCAGATAGACCTTGATGTCCCGCTGATGCGCTTCGGTCACCAGCCGTTCAAAGTCGGTCATCGTGCCATACTGGGGATTGACCGCCGTATAGTCCGTCACATCATATCCGTGATACGACATGGCAGGATGGATGGGCGAAAGCCACAAGGCACTGACGCCGAGTTGTTGCAGATAGTCCAGTTTATCTGTAATACCGTTAAAGTCACCGCAACCGTCGCCGTCGCTGTCGGCAAAGGAATAGACCAGAAGCTGGTATGAGATGTCGGCCCGCTTTTGGTTGTCCCATGTATCAGGTGCGGGAGCAACGGCGACCCACTCGGTGTTGTCATCATTTCCTCCCCCACCGGGTGGGTTATCGGGCGGAGTGACGGGATTGTCGTCGCTGCATGCGGCCAGCCACATGCACAAGGCTCCCCACAGAATGAAAAGCCATTGACATTTGTCTCGATAAGTCATACGCAGATTGTTTTATGCACAAACAGAAAAAGGACGCCATTTCAAGTCCTGTTGTTGAAACGGCATCCTTTTCTCCACTTGATGCGATTTCGTATTATTCTACGGAGCCTGTTCGTTTCATAAAGTTGATATGTATATTCTGTCCCGCCGTCACGGCACATTCATAGCCATTGTCGCTCAGTTCTCCATTCAAATTGGCACGATAAACCAAAGTGCCTCCTGTCACCGTAAACTCGCTTCTCCACCAGTCTGTATCTTTCAATATGACACACATGCGGGCTACGCCATCAGCTGCGGTAGCCGGTGACACGAAGTCTCCTTCCCGGCTGTCGGGCACGGAAAACAGGTTTTCGGGGCTTGCTTCCCAGACAGCTCCGATAGAAACATCGCCATACAGGTAAACATTCGGTTCCTGCAAATCAACAGTTGTAGTTGAGCCGTTTATGGTGACAACTACAATGTACCAACCGGCCTTACCAACCTTGATGTTGCCTCCATTATCCGTCAAATCGGCCAAAGCAATCGCTTCCGGCGTCAGGATTTCCGTCGAATAACCGAAGTCGTTGCCTTCCCAACCCAAATTAGGCGAAAACTTAAATTCGTCACCGGCATTGAAATACTGCATGCTCCAATATTTTCCTTCCGTCTGAGTGACGGGAATCATGGTGTAAGCCTCATCCCAGTTCTCCCAAACCCAACTGTTCATAGAACCGATAATGTACATGTTTTCAGCATGTACTCTTATGGTGTAACTATAATCCAGCGTGTTGATAAAGACATCCATCTTTCCAGCATTGGCGATAGTGATAGAACCAGGCTGTCCCGACTCATCCGTAAAGTCAAACAAGCCGGAACTTGCCGCATCTCCGTCAAAGAATGCTCCCAGCGCCTTGTTCCAGTCCTCATTGTCGATACCCGACTGTGGAAAAATCTTCACATTGCAGTTGGCTTCGACCTCAATAACAGCAGAATAGGTGTTTTCCTGCCCAGCCACAGGCTCAAAGGGAACGGCAGCATCCATATTCCACCCGTTAAAATCACCCAAAATATAATAGGCATTTTCTGCGTCGGGGAGTACGCCAGGAGTAATTGTCATATCATATTCACTGCTTGACAAAATGATAGCTTCGTTCGTGGGTGTAAGGACCGACGGAGTTATACGGATGGTAACCTCGCGCGCCACTGCTTGACGACTGTTGTACAAGCGGGAGGCATAAAGAGCCAGCGTGTCTACATCGACCCTTGCGCTTGTACCCCAATTTGTATAAGGCACATCCAATGTGTTCCCATTGGCAACCAGCTGCAGGTCGTAGTCTGTGATAGAGTATCCTTCTGCCATTCCGCTCAGCGTCACCACGTCAATAGAGTCACCCTCGTATGAGTCAACGTCTAATGCAGTTGCACCGGTGAAGCTCGCGGAAATAGCGGCTATCTGTTCTTCCTGAGGGTTGGATTGGGCTTCTGCCCAATCCGTATAGTCTTCATTGCACGCCGAAAAAGTGGCTAGCGACAAAAGTGTATAGATATATATTGAAAACTGTTTCATATTTTTTCATTTATATGGTTACTGTTTATTCTACGCTGCCTATGCCTTGGATAAAGTCAAGTTTCACGACTTGACCGGCGGAGATGGATGTTGCTACGCCGATTTGGCCGAGTTCTCCACGATTGGCACGGTATTCAATGACACCGCCTACCGGTACAAATTCACTTCTCCACCAGTCTGTATCGGGGATCTTGGCATAAACCCTCAAGTCACCTCCGTTAGGAGCGGCAGGCGAAACGAAGGGTTCTGTAGCCGTCGCAGGAACAGTGAACTTCAGAGCTTCGTCGTCCGTTCCCCACGTATTGCCTGCGGGAACGCCCGTCAGATAGACATTCGGTTCAAAGAATTCCAGCGTATAACCCAATTCCGTGCCGACAATCTTCACTGTGGCCACTACAATGTACCAGCCCTCTCTTGCGATGCAGATATTGCCACCGCTATCGGAAACGCCGCCCACAAGTGCAGCCGATTCATCGGGCACCAGACCATCAGAATAGCCGACTTCGTCACCTTGCCAGGACGGGTCTAAGTTCATCTTCATTTGTGCGCCGGCCTGGAAGTACTGTATTCGCCAGAACTTACCCGGAGTTTCGGTCACCGGTATCATCTCCAGCCAGGTACCCCAAGAGTTACATCCCTCCATGTCACCGATGAGGTAGTATTGTTCTGGCAACTCCAAAGGCGGAAGTGCTTCATAAACTTTGACCTGTGGCAATGCGATAACATTGGAAGTGCAAACACCCCGTGTGGGCGCACTGGTCAAACTGGCTCTCAGACGGAAATACAAAGGTACGACCTGATTGGCAGGAAAATCTTCCTCACTGCTGTTCTGCCACAATTCCACCAATGCCAAAGACAATTCCAGCGCATCAATGTCCATCGAAGCAGAGGTATAGGTTGTGGGAAGCGTCGTATAATTTGCCTGTATACCGGCTTCTTCGTCTGCTTCCGTAAATGTTTCAGAAAACGCTACCTGAACATTATAAGTGACTCCCATCGGAGCACCATAGTCGGGCTGTGAGCACGTCAGCCTCAACGATTCCGAATTCTCCAAGTCGTACACATTGTTTTCCGCATAAGGCGGCGTGTTCAGCAAGAATGTTTCTGGTTCAAGCAAAGTCGGATTGCTGTCGGTATCTTTCTCACAGGCGGAGAAAGTGAACAGGCCCATCACCAACAGCATCCATCCGTATATTAATTTTGTTGTCATAGCTTTATTGGAATTAGATGATTAATAACCGGGATTTTGAGTCATATTCTCGTTTGAGTTCATGTCCGAATTGGGTATCGGATAGATGTTATAGATAGAACTTACCGGTGCACCTTCAGCCACTCCACCTTTCCAGTCCCACAGATATTTGGTAGTCGTGAGGTAGTCATAACGTACCAGGTCGGTGCGGCGATGTCCTTCCATGTAGAGTTCGCGGGCACGCTCGTCCAGGATGTTGTCCAGCGTCACGTCGCTGTCTTCCCACAGTCTGGCATGTGCACGGCTACGCAACATGTTGATGTCTTCTTTGACTGTGGAGGCAGGCTGTCCGCTACGCAAGTTCGCCTCTGCACGTATCAGATAAGCCTCTGCCAGACGGAACAAGGGAATATCCGTGTCGGGCACGCTCGGGTCTTGTCCGTTCTCTCCGCTGGATTTCAATGCAGTCCATTTCACGATGGAAAATCCGTCCGTAAACTTGGTGACGGTTTCCAGCTTCACTTGTCTTTCACCTCCACCTGCACCGGAATAGAACAGGGCACGGTCGTCTCCGGCAGCTGTTATCACGTCATCCGTACTTTCTGTCAGCGGGGCGTTGGCTGTATTGTTGAAGAACTTACCTACCAATGCCTCACGCGAACGGATGCACGACCAGGAGTCTGACGTACCCCATGAGGGCATACCTGCAATGCGTGTGGCGGCAATCAGGAAGTAAGAGCCTGCATACGACTTTGTCATGATGCCATCTTCGGCCAAGGGGAAAATGATTTCCTGCTTGGCAGCATCGTTCTCACCATTGTCTGCCATGAAAAGCTGCTCATAAACCGGACACAGTTGATAACCGGAGCTGATAACCTTGGTGGCATACGTAACGGCATCGTCCCAGCGGGCCGTACCGGTGTAGACTTCAGCATTCAGATACATGCGTGCGCGCAGCAACCAGTTGGCAGCCTTGTCTACGCGATAATAAGGAGCCTGGCGGGGTTCGTACATGTCTTCCTCAATGGCTTGCAGTTCGCTTTCGATATAGTCAAAGATTTCCGTACGGCTCTTCTCAACAGGCAAATCGTTGTTGAAGTGTTCCTTAAAAGGAGCCTTGCCGAACAAGTCCATGAAATTATAATAGAAGAAAGCACGCAAGAAACGGGCTTCGGCACGCTGACGCATAGTGTTCTCGTCCGTCAGGCCTTCCGTCTGGTCCAAGAAGAAATTGCACAAAGTAATGTTATAGCCCAAGCGGTTGTAAGTCATTTCAATCGTTCCATGCGAAGCACTCCAGCGCATGTAGATAAGTTCCGGAATGCCGGTATCCATCCACGTCCAGATCATTTCGTCCGTACAATATTCGTTCAGAGTGAACCACGAACGGTAGAAGCCGCTCATACCTTCATCATCCGATGCGATATCCGGTTTTCCGGACGAACCGGTCTGTCCGGTCAGTACCAAGGAAGCATACAGCTTGGCAAAAGAAGCATCTTGCTCAAATGCCGTGCTCGTTTGCGGGTCAATAGGATTGATGTCCAAATCATTGATGCAGGAAGTCGCTCCAAATAGCAGGGAAACGGACAAGGCTGCGGAAAGAACAGGTTTTAAATATCTAAATTTCATAATTTACAGGTATTAAGCATTTATATTAGAACTGAAGGCTCAAACCAAGCAGGAACGTAGTAGGACGGGGATAGATGTTGTTGTCTATACCGCTCCCCACTTCCGGGTCGAGTCCGCCATATTTTGTAATGACAAACGGGTTCTGGACGGTTGCGTAGACACGTCCGCTGATACCGTTGTAGGCAGAAGTGCTGAACAGTTTGTCGAAAGAATAACCTAACGAAATGTTGTCACAGCGCAAGAATGAAGCATTCTGCACAAAGTAATCCGACAGGTAGTAGTCACCGTCGCCGTTGAATCCGAGCCCGATAGAAGAAGCCAGACGGTTGTTGTAGGCATTGTTGTTATAAATAGTGCCCAAGCTGCAGTTGCCTGACAATACGGCGTTGTATACATAGTTGTTCAGACTGGCACGCAACGCGAAACTGAAATCCCAGTTCTTCCAAGTCATCTTCGAGGTTAATCCCATCAGTACATCACCCGCAGGCTTTTTGTAAATGTACCGGTCTGATGAGTTGATCACACCGTCTCCATTACGGTCTACGAAAGTGTTTTCAATGGGCTTTCCTTCGCTGTCATATACTTGTTGATATACGTAAAACGAATTGATGGGATTGCCCACCTTCTGCACCTGCACGAACGAACCGATTTTTCCGGCCACCGCACCGCCGGCCGTCACATAATAAGACGGGTCGTCATTGCCGGTGAGTTTGGTTATTTCATTTTTGTTCCATGTCACGTTGTAGCCCACATCCCACGTAAAGTCTTTGGTTACGATAGGCTTGGCGTTGATGGTAAATTCGATACCAGTATTCTTCAGCGAACCGATGTTGCTCACCAGGCGAGAGTTGAAGTTGCTCAGTGTCGGTATCTGCACGGTATTAATCAAGTCCTTTGTCTCGCGATAATAAAAATCAATGGCACCGTTAATGCGACCGTTCAAAAATCCGTAGTCGATACCGGCATTCCACGTCGTTGTCTCTTCCCATTTCAAATCTTCGTTGTATTCTTTTGCACGCAATGTCGTGTAATACGTGTCACCGAAAGGATAATATGCGCCATTTCCACTCACGGTGTACAACGGCATATAGGGGAAATCCATGTCCTCACCCAGATTTTGCTGACCCGTGACACCCCAGCCTAAACGAAGCTTCAAGTCAGACAGGAAATCCACATCCTGCAGGAAAGCTTCTTCTTTCAGTTTCCATCCTAACGCCAACGAAGGGAATGTACCCCAGCGATTGTCTTTGGAGAAACGGGAGGTTCCATCCTGACGGAGTGTGAATGTCAGCAGGTAACGGTTCAGGAAAGTATAGTTCAAGCGCCCGAAGAAAGAAACCAGTGTACTGTGGTAGCCGAACGCTGTCTGCTCGCGAAGCGAAGGATTGTAAGCCTCACCTGTCAGCTGGTTAGTACCCTGTCCTACGTTGTAGCCCGTGCGGTGGAAGTGTTGCTCTTCGGCACCTACCATGACATCAATGGAGTGGTCTCCAATCTCTTTCATATACTGCAGGTAGATGTTACCAGACAAGTTGTACTTATAGCTATAGGAATTACCATACCATCCATAATAGTAATTCGAGTATGAATACGGAGATATATCCGTAGTCTGACGTCCTTCCGAATAGTCCGCGCCCACATTGGCATGAATGCGCATGTCGGGGAAGAAATGAAATTTATAATCCACTTCGATGTTTCCCACAAAACTCTTGCTCTTGGCATGGTCGTTCTTTTGCTCCAGCAAAGCTACGGGGTTCTGTGTAGCATTTGTATTGTTGGTCAACGGCCAGTCCGGGTCATTGTATTCCGCATTTTGTGAATACTGCCAAAAACCGCCAAACGCATTGTTCAGGCTACCATCGTCATAAACCGGACGTGTAGGATCCATGGCAAGAGCGGCTCCTACGGCACCACCATCAGCATAACGGTTCTTGGCCACCATGGCTTTTGCATTGACATTGAATTTCAGATAATTGTCGAAGAATGCCGGTGCGATGTTGGCCGACACAGTATAACGCTCAAAGTTAGATGTCTTTACAATACCATTCTGGTTCGTATAGCCGAAAGACACACGATAGGGCATGTTCTTCAGACCGCCGGTAATTGTGACGTTGTGATCGTGGCTCCATGCCGTGCGGTAAATCTGATCCTGCCAATCGGTATTTGCGCTACCCAGAGGCACGTCCGGATTCAGGCAATTGGCAGTCACATATTCACGGAACTCATTGGCACTCAGCACGTCCAATGTGGAGCCAATAATACCGGCCGAGACATTGCCGTCATACGTCACCTTCGGTGCAGAACCGGCCGAACCTTTCTTCGTAGTGATGATGATGACACCGTTTGATGCACGCGAACCGTAGATGGCTGTTGCAGAAGCATCCTTCAACACCGTAAAAGTCTCGATATCATTCGGATTTACCATAGAAAGCGGATTGCTCAGACCTTGAACACCCGAATTATCCATGGCCAGACCGTCAATCACAATCAGCGGGTCGTTGCTGGCGTTCAACGAGGAGCCACCACGAATACGGATTGTGGAAGACCCACCCGGAGTACCACCATCAGAAATGACACTGACACCGGCAATCTTACCGCTCATCATGTCTTGAGCATTGGTCGTGATACCCTTACTGATTTTGTCCGGCTTAACAGCCGTCACCGAACCGGTAGCATCATTCTTTTTCACCACACCGTAACCGATAACCACCACCTCGCTCAGCAGCTCGGAATCTTCCTGCAAAGTCACTACGACCGAAGGAGCGGCGGCCACTTCCTGAGTCGTGTAGCCGATAAAGGAAACGACCAACGTAGCTCCCTGAGGAACCGTCAAGGTGAAGTTACCATCCAAATCGGTAATCGTACCGTTCGAGGTATTACCTTTCTCTACTACATTCGCGCCAATCACGCCGCCTAAGGCATCTTTCACATGCCCTTTCACGGTAACTGTTTGTGCATAAGCGCCTACAGACAAGAACACCCCTAAAAGAAGGGTAAGAATCGTTCGAAAGATTCTAAGATTAACTTGCTTCATGCATCTAAAAAATTAAAGTTAACAATAAATTATTTTCATATTCCGAATTAGTCCGAATTACGAATGCATCTGCCATGACCCATACACAAAAGGCCATGCCATGACGTCACAAAAATATCAGTTTAAAAGTTACAACAGGCCAGCAAGTCTGTTAAAGATGCCGACAGAACAATGCAAACGATTGCATGCGGAGGAAATTCTCCAAAGCCAGCAAAACCTTCCAAAAAACACCGGTGACAGTATAAGCCCTCAGCATGCTTCACCATAATCCATTTATCATCAACAACTTGCACACCCGTGAAGGCGTGAAGGATGCAACGGGAAAATGTTGCATACGATTTAGCAGAACATTGCCTGCAACTTAGCAGAACATTGCCTGCAACTTGGAAGGACATTGCAGTGCTCGCCAAACAAGGCTTTGAGCGAGCCAGAGTGGCACTTTAGTGAGCCAGAGTGGCACTTTAGCGAGCCAGAGTGGCACTTTAGCAAGCTAAACAGCCTCTTTAAATGCATCCATAATGACAGTAGGACGACCATCATCGGTGAAGGCTCCCAGGCGATACTGTCCCGGCTTGCACTCGGGTTCCCAGTAGAACACGCCCTTACAACGCCCGCCCGTCTGTTCACGACATTCTTTCAGGATGCGTGCCAGTTGCGCACGACCTTCCTGCAAAACGGTCTCAGCGGCCAGGCGGCCCTGATCATCGGCACACTCCATGCCCGTCTCCACCACCATCACGTCGCAATCATAGCGGGCGCTGACGGCCTTGATGTTGGCGATGCACTCGGTGATGGTACGCTCGGCCGTGTATTCGGGGTGCGACTCCATCGTCCAGTAGGGATAGAGCGACATGCCGATCATATCCCACTTGCCTCCGTTTTTCTTCAGCTCATCGAAAAACCAGGTATAGAGTTCCCGGTCATATCCGTTGTCCAGATGAACAATGACAATGGCTTCGGGAAAGACACCCTTCACGGCCTCATAGCCCGCATTGATGAAGGCGGCCAGATTGGCCCAGTTGGCGGGGAATTTGACGGTCTCGGAAGTACTGTTCCAACCCTTCACGTCGCACTCACGTATGTCATAGGAAGCTCCGCTGAGCGCGGCATCCTCGTCCCACAACATGCCCGGACGGATTTCGTTGCCCACCTGCACCCACTTGGGCGTGATGCCTTCGGCCTTCAGGGCACGAAGCACATCGGCGGTGTGGGTTCCAATGGCACGCTTCAAGTCGTCCAGCGCCAGCCCCTTCCAAGAAGCGGGCTTGTGTTGCTGACCGGGATCGGCCCACCAGTCGCTATAGTGAAAATCGACCATCACGTCCATGTCGAGGGCATGAGCCCGCTTGGCTTTCTCCACGAGATCGGCCGTGTTACACCAGTTATCATGTTCCTTCGGATCGACCCACACGCGCAGACGGATGGCATTGAGGCCGCACTCCTTCATCAAGGCGGTGCATTCACGCTCCTCGCCCGCGGCGTTGTAGAAGCGATGACCATTGCTCTCAAGCTCGGTCACCCAACTGATATCCGCTCCCTTGGCGAACGTCGCATCGTCCCCACCATTTTCATCGCCCGATCCGGCTTCTTTCGGAGAACCGCTACAGGAAGAAAGTAAAAGACAAGTTCCTAAAAACCAACTGAAAAGATAAAAACGCTTCATGATATTAAGATTTTTGGAGAATAATACTCTACAATTGTCACTCAAAGATAGAGAATATAAACATCACACACAAGATTAGCGTCCGCACTAACAGGGGTTCAGCTTATGCAATCGTTTGCAAAGACCGACAACCCGATACAGCTCAAGGCCGAACACATTTTCGAACAAATCCCGTAATTTTGTGAGGAAATCAAGAAGGCCTGCACCGCATCTTGTTTTGGGCAAACAAGAAATATTGCCTACCTTTGGACGGAAAATACCATTATGTATGAACAAACCTCAAATCACCATTAAAGACATCGCACGCGCGCTGAACGTATCTCCCTCGACCGTCTCGAGGGCCTTGAAGGACAATCCGGACATCAGCCGGGAGACGCGCGACCTGATACACGCCTATGCCGACGCGCACAACTACAAGCCCAACGCGCAAGCCGTAAACCTGAGAGCCGGACGAAGCAACACCATCGGCGTGATTGTGCCGCAGATGGTACACCACTTCTTCTCGTGCGTATTGAGCGGCATCGAGCAGGCGGCCTCGAAAGCGGGCTACAACATCATCGTAGCTCAGAGCAACGAGTCGTACGAGCAGGAGGTGAAGATTGCCCACTCGTTTCTTGCGGCCCGCGTATGCGGAGTCATCGCCTCGCTGGCCAAGGAGACCGCCCGATATGAACACTACCAGGAGTTGCTGGACAATGATATCCCCATCGTCTTCTACGACCGCATCTGCACAGGCATCAAGACCGAACGGGTGGTGGTGGACGACTATGCCGGCTCCTTTGCCGCCGTGGAATACATGATACAGACGGGATGCAGACGCATTTTCTTCTACGGAGCCTCCCCCCATCTGGAAATCACGAAAAACCGGCGTAACGGTTATCTGGACGCCATGAAGAAATACAAGATACCGGTGGACGACAAGATGATGCTCCTCTGCGACACCCGCGAACGGGCCATCGCCATCACTCCCGACCTGCTGGAAGGCGCCGAACGCCCCGACGGCTTCTTTGCCATCAACGACGAGACGGCAGCTGGCATCCTGTATGCCTGCAAGCTGGTGGGCGTCAAAGTGCCCGACGAAGTGTCCATCTGCGGCTTCACGGACGGTGTCATCGCCCAAAACACCGATCCCAAGCTGACCACCGTCGGCCAACACGGAGAAGAAGTGGGCAGCAATGCGTTCGACATCCTGCATGAGAAGCTGGAAGGAGGCATGAAGGCGCCTAACAAGATTGTGCGCACCAACCTGATTGTCAGAGGAACGACCAAATGAACCAAAAGAACAAGAATACGAACAATCATACCATAAAAACAACATGAAAACAAAACCTGACTTGAGTTTCTGGAAGCTATGGAACATCAGTTTCGGCTTCTTCGGCGTACAGATAGCCTACGCCCTCCAAAGCGCCAATATCAGCCGCATCTTTGCCACGCTGGGCGCCGATCCTCACTCATTGAGCTATTTCTGGATCCTCCCGCCGCTGGCGGGCATTATCGTGCAACCGCTGGTAGGCGCGGCCAGTGACAAAACATGGACACGCTTCGGGCGGCGTATCCCCTACCTGTTCATCGGCTCACTCATTGCCGTACTGGTGATGTGCCTGTTGCCCAACGCCGGAAGCTTCGGCATGGCGGTCGGCACGGCCATGACGTTCGGCCTCTTCGCCCTCATGTTCCTGGACACCTCCATCAACATGGCCATGCAGCCGTTCAAGATGATGGTGGGCGACATGGTGAACGAGAAGCAGAAAGGACTGGCCTACTCCATTCAAAGCTTCCTGTGCAATGCCGGAAGTCTCGTGGGCTACCTGTTCCCCTTCTTCTTCGCCTGGATAGGCATCCAGAACACGGCTCCCCAGGGTGTCATCCCCGACTCCGTCATCTACTCCTTCTACATCGGAGCCGCCATCCTCATCCTCTGCGTCATCTACACCTCGGTCAAGGTCAAAGAAATGCCTCCCAAGGAGTATGCCGAATATCACGGCATCAGCGAGGAGCAGGAAAAAGAAAAGACCAACATGCTGAAATTGCTGATTAAGGCGCCTAAGGCTTTCTGGACGGTCGGCTTAGTGCAGTTCTTCTGCTGGTTCGCCTTCATGTTCATGTGGACTTATACCAACGGCAGCATCGCCGCCAACGTGTTCGACACTCCCACCGTCAACACGGTGGTGGACGGCATCAGCAAAGTGACCCTCGACACCACCAGCCTGCAATATCAGGAAGCGGCCAACTGGGTGGGCGTACTCTTTGCCGTACAGGCCATCGGCTCCGTCCTTTGGGCCATCTGCATTCCCTTGTTCAAGGATCGCCGGCTGGTCTATTCACTCAGCCTCGTGCTGGGAGGCATCGGCTTCATTTCCACCTACTTCATCCACAACCAGTATGTCCTCTTCCTCTCGTTCATCCTCATCGGGTGCGCATGGGCAGCCATGCTGGCTCTCCCGTTCACCATCCTGACCAACGCCTTGAGCGGAAGCCACATGGGCACCTACCTGGGGCTGTTCAACGGAACCATCTGCATTCCGCAGATAGTAGCGGCCGCACTGGGCGGAAGCATCCTGGGATTGTTTACCCCTGAAGGCAGCCTGCCACCCGAAATCAACATGCTGGTCATGGCAGGTGTCATGCTGATAGTCGGTGCCTGCTGTGTCTACATCATCAAAGAGACCAAAGGCGAATAATCCGCCTACCCCACATCTCCCTTATCAGCGCCACGCCCGAAGACTTGTCTCCTTTCTTCCTCCACGGAGCTACAAGTTTTCCGGTGTAGCGCTGTTTTTTTCATTTTATTTGTTACCTTTACGCCCGTAACAATGATATCGATGCCATGAAAAGATACCTGAAAACCGACGAATGGAACATCATCGAAGACGAATTCCATGCAGACAACCTGCGCATGTCCGAAAGTATATTCAGCCTGGGGAACGGAAGATTTGGCCAACGGGGAAACTTCGAGGAATGTTATAGCAGCGACCGTTATCCCGGATCATTCGTGGCAGGCATTCCCTTTCTGGACAAGACACGGGTGGGATGGTGGAAAAACGGATTTCCCCACTACTACACCCGCATCCCCAATGCCGCCAATTGGAGTTGCGTACACCTGAGGCTCATCGACGAGGAGCTCGACCTGGCGCAATGGGACGTGGACTCCTTCAACCGCAGGCTCGACATGCGCGCCGGCATCGCCTACAGGGACGTCACGGCTACCTCACCCCGCGGAAACAGCTTGAAAATCCACGTGGAGCACCTGGCCAATATGGCACACCCCGACCTGTGCCTCATCCAATACAACGTCACCTCGCTGAACTACACGGGCCGCCTCTCGCTCATGCCTCTTCTTGAAGTGAACCTAAACGATCGCTCCGAACAGACGCAAGAAAAAATCTGGAACCTGCTGGACTCAGGCACTACGCCTGACTGTGCTTATCTATGGACACAAACCCGACGAGAGGACGCCCAGGTGTGCTATGCCATGACCTATCAATTCTACAAGAACCGGCAAGAGACCGGCCACAACTCCATACGCATCGAAAAGGGAAGGCAGACCGGCTTCAGCTTGGGAGCCGACGTCAAGCCAGGGGACACTATCACCGTACTAAAATATGTGGCGATAGCCTCTTCACTATACTACGAAAGACAGGAACTGGTGGAAACCGCCATGGACATTGCCCAAAAAGCCAAAGCGGACGGATGGGAAACGCTGGTGGACGACCACCGAAAGGCCTGGCAAAAGATATGGGACGAGACCGACGTTGTCATCGAGGGTGATCCCGAAGCCCAACAGGGCATCCGATACAACATCTTCCAGCTCCACCAGACCTACCGGGGCGATGACCCGCGGCTGAACATCGCTCCCAAGGGCTTCACGGGTGAGAAATACGGAGGAAACACATACTGGAACACGGAGTTGTGCTGTGTCCCCTTCTTCCTGATGTCCACACCGCGCAAGGTGGTGGAAAACCTCCTGATGTACCGCTACAACCAGCTACCAAAGGCTATTGAAAACGCCCGAAGACTGGGGTTCAAGAACGGCGCCGCCCTCTTTCCTCAGGTGACGAGCAACGGAGAAGAATGCCATAACGAATGGGAAATCACATTTGAAGAAATACACCGCAACAACATCATTGTCTACGCCATCCTGCAACATGCGGCCATCAGCGGCACGACAGACTATATTCTGCACTACGGGCTGGAGGTTATGATCGCCGTCTGCCGCTTCTGGAGCCAACGGGTCACTTTCTCGCAACCCAAGCAACAATATGTCATCCTGGGCGTAACCGGCCCCGACGAATATCAGAACAACGTGGACAACAACTGGTACACCAACTTCTCCTGCATCCGTTGCCTTGAGATGACTCTGCATTACCTGGACATGGCAGCCCGGGATTATCCGGAAGATTATGCCCGGATATGCCGGGCAAGCAGCCTTGATTATGAACACGAGACACCCCTCTGGCGTGACATCATCGCCCGCATGTATCTGCCCGAAGACAAAGAACGGAATATCTTCGTGCAAAATGACGGCTTCATGGACAAGACGTTGCTGACCACCGAGGCTATCCCCGCCGACGAACGCCCCATCAATCAACACTGGTCGTGGGACCGCATTCTGCGTTCGTGCTACATCAAGCAGGGAGACGTCCTCCTGGGAATGTACCTGTATTACTTTCTGTTTGACACTGAGACCGTCCGCCGTAACTTTCAGTTCTACGAGCCGATGACCGTACACGAGTCGTCCCTCTCGCCCCACATACACGCCATCCTGGCCGCACGCATAGGCGACATGGAGAAAGCCTACCAACTCTTCGTGTACGCCACCCGCCTCGACTTGGACGACTACAACAACGAAACCGAACAAGGTCTGCACATCACCAGTATGCCCGGCTCGTGGCTGGCCATCACACGCGGCTTCGGCGGCATGCAGGTGAGAGACAACCTGCTGAGTTTCTCACCCACCATTCCCGGCCGATGGCGAAGCTACACCTTCAAAATAAACTATCAGGGCAGGCAACTCCAAGTGGAGACGGCGGAGGAGGTAACCCTCACCCTGCTGGATGGACCATCCCTAAGGCTGAGGGTCTACGAGACCGAATACGAACTGACCGTTGAAAAACCGTTGCGCATACACCGCAAGAAGTGATTCTCCCACGCTGACACCTAAGGAAGCAGTTCTTCCAAGTTCGCCATGATCTGCCGATGGGGATAGGCCGAAAGCTCTTCGGCCGTCGTCATGCCATGAGTCACTCCAGCGAAGCTGACACCCGCCGCAAGGGCTGTCTCGGCATCTACCACACTATCGCCTACGTAGAGCACCTCCTCCCGACGAACTTGCAAACGCTCCAAAGCCATCAGCACACCTTCGGGCGAGGGTTTGGCGGCCACAACGTCCTCACCGCCCACGATGAGGTCGAACACATCGTCCAGCCCCTTGGCCTCAAGCAACTCTCGGATGCGAAAGCGGAATTTGGTGGAGATAATGCCCAGTCGCGCACCGCCTGCCTTCAAGCGCCGGAGCACGCCTTCCGTCTCCGGGAAGAGCACCGTGTTGGCCGTCATGTAGACATCGGCTTCCTTCACATATTCTTGCTTGAACCCGGCCAGGCGGACGGCGTCCGTCACACCCGTCAACAGGGAGAAGGAGTCTTCCAGTGTCTTGCCAATGGTGCGCTTGATGTCGTTGTCCGTAGGCGAAGTGTAACCATGGCGGTCGAGCACGCGGTGGAAGCAAGTGACGATGCCCCGCGACGAGTCAGCCAACGTATAGTCGAAATCAAAAAGATAAACTTTGTATTCCATTTGTCAATTCTTCTTTTATTTTTACTTGTTCACGGCCGCCTCCAGCTGTTGCAAAGCCCGGTGGAGCTGTTGGCGCGGACAACCCACATTGAGCCGCATAAAGCCACGGCCGGGTTCACCAAACAGAGTGCCGGAGTTCAGCGCCAGGTGTGCCTTATCCGCAAACAGGCGCTCTAGTTCCTCTTGGGTGAGCCCCAAGGTACGGCAATCGAGGAAGACGAGATAGGAAGCCTGCGGACGTATCATACCAATGGAAGGAATATGCTCCTTCAAGTAGGCTTCGGTAAAGTCGATGTTGCCTTGGATGTAAGCCAGGAGTTGGTCCAGCCACTCCTCGCCATGCTCGAAAGCGGCCTTGCAAGCGATGTATGCAAAGAGATGCCCCTCGCCAAACTCGCCCGCCTCCATAAACTCGCTGAAGCGTGCGCGCAGCCCTTCGTCGGGCACAATGGCAAAGGAGCTCTGCACGCCGGGCATGTTGAATGTCTTGCTGGGTGCCATGAAAATGACGGAGTTCGAAGCCGCGGCCTCGCTCACCGTGGCGAAAGGCCGGTGTCTGTAGGGTGGCAGGGTGAGGTCGGCATGGATTTCATCGGAGATGACCAGCGTGCCGCTCTCCTGACAGATGTCGGCCACCCGCCGAAGCTCGCCCGCCGTCCACACACGCCCACCGGGGTTGTGAGGATTGCAGAGGATGAGTGCACGGCATCCCTGCACGTCCCGGCGCAGGCGGTCGAAGTCGATGTGATAGTGCCCGTCACGCAAGTCGAGGGGCGAACGCACCACCTCGCGCTTCAGCCGTTCGGTGACGAGGAAGAAGGGATGATAGACGGGGGTCATCACCAGCACACGGTCACCCGGCCGCGTGAAGCAGAGCAAGGTGAAAGCCTGTGCCCGCACGATGCCCGGCACGAACGTCAGCCACTCGGAGCGCACGTCCCACTCATGTCGTTTCCGCAACCAGCTGCAGATGGCCGTGTCCCAGCCCTCACAAGGCATCGTATAGCCCAGCACCTCGTGTTCCAGCCGGCGGCGCAGGGCGTCCATCACAAAGGGAGGCGTACGGAAGTCCATATCGGCCACCCACAGGGCCGTCAGGTCATCGCGCCCCCATACATTCTTCATACCGTCCCACTTCACCGAGTCGGTGCCGCGACGGTCAATCACTTCATCAAAATCGTAAACCATTTCCATCTCTTTTATCAAGCGACGCACAAGCGTCACGCTCTTATTTCTAATGCAAGTTAATTATCTGATAATCACTCCTTAATTTTTCAGGTCATTTTCAGAAAGAACCTGAAAAGCTTTCAGCACGTGCCTGAAACATTTTCAGCCCCATACCTGAAAGGTCTTCAGAAAGCGTCTGAAAGGTTTTCAGAAGGCTTCTGAAAAGTCTTCAGAAACAATCTGAAAAGCAGCGGAAAGCCGGCATAAATCCGGCATACATATTTCGTCAGATGGGGAACCAGATGAACACCGCCACATCCCACAGGGCATGCGACACGATGATGGCTCCCAGTCGCCCGGGAAACAGGCGGTAAAGCCCGCCCCACACGACACCCGCCACAAGCGCCGCCATCACAAGCATGAAGTTGCACGAAGGGGCATGCACCAGTGCATAAATCAACGTTGTCACTACGAAACCCGCATCGGGCGTCCAGCGACGAGCGAGCGAGCGCTGCACATAGCCACGCCAGAAGATTTCTTCCGCCGGACCTATCAATACCAGCATCAGGAAGGAGAGCAGCCAGGGAGACTCGCCCTCCTTCATTCCATAAATCAAGTCGACCTGCGGGCGGGCGAAGTTGAAAAGCCACGATGACACCTTGTCACCCATCCAGAAGATGCCCCACAAGGCCACGGCAATGCCTACGCCTGCCAGCACTTCACTCCAACCGAAACGGACATCACACCGCCAGCCCGCATCGAAGCGGAAGGACAATACGGAGAGCGTTAAGGCCGAAAAGGTCATCATCCACCAGAAGTTGACGTGCGGAGCCGTCAGGGGCGAGAACATCACCGCCCACAACAAGGCGGCCAGTATCACAGAAAACACAAGCTTCTTCATGACAACACGCGAGCCAGGATGAACGACAACGTAAGGAGCAGGCTGAACAGAAGCTGGAGCTTGGCCGTCAGCTCGTCCAGGCGCGAGATACCCTCCATGCCATGCACGGGGTAGGAAGCCATGACCCGCACATTGCCCACGGCGGGCACCAGTGCCGGAAGCACCAGCATCGTCCACCAGGGAAAGACGCCTGCGGCGGCACATCCCACCACCCACACGAAGGGCAGCAGCACCTCCAAGTAGTAGACCGCCACAGAGACGGGCGCCCCCAGTGTCATGGCCAGGGTGCGGATGTCGGCCCGCACGTCGGTCTCGATGTCACGCGTATTGTTGGCATGCAGAATGGCCACCGTGATGAGCCCCACGGGAACTCCCGCCCACATCGTCGACCAGTCTACCCGACCCGTAGCCGCATAGGCCGTGCCCAACATGGGCAATAGGGCAAAGTTCACAAAGATGACCAGGTCGCCCAGCGCACGATACTTCAACGCCGGATAGAGCAGCGTACATATCACTCCGCCTATACCTATATATAATAAAGGAAGTCCCGTGCGCATCAGCAATCCGACACCGGCCACCAGTGCTACCAAAAGCAACACGAGCGAGAGGCGGAAAATCTCCTGCGGACGGAAAAGGCCGTCCGTCAGCGTGCGCACACCATGGGTATCCGCACGATCCACGCGGTGCCGGTAGTCGAAATAATCGCTCCACGTATTGCCTGCGGCATGAAACACGATGATGTTGAGCAACGCCCACACGCCGTTAATCCAATTCACGTCCAGTCGCATCCAGTACAGGAAGGCCAGCGTCACCACCACGGGCATCACCGAGGCGGGAAACGACCAGGGGCGCACGGCCACCAGCCAGTCTTTCAAAGAATGTTTGTTTACCATAAAAAAAACAGTTAATGGGTTAGGGTTTGCAAAGGTACGAAATATCTCGCCATTTCCCGAAAAAGAGAAGAGAATGCGTTGGATTATTCCGCCTAAAATCTTTAATTTTGTCCCCCGCATCAACTAATGAACAGAATGACCAAAGCTTTGTTTTTCGACATCGACGGAACGCTTGTCAGCTTCCGCACCCACGAAATACCCGCCTCGGCCATCGAGGCGCTGACGGCAGCCAAGGCCGCGGGCCATCGCATCTTCATCGCCACGGGCCGCCCACGCATCCTCATCAATAACCTGGGAGCCCTGCAGGAGCGGAACCTGATAGACGGATACGTCACCATGAACGGCGCCTACTGCTTCGTGGGCGACGAGGTGGTCTACAAAACCGCTATCCCGGCCGAAGATGTCCGCACACTCACCGGCTATTGCGACCGTCACAACATCCCCTGCATCGTGGTGGGCGAGCAGACCATCTGCGCCTGCCGCCCCGACGAACGTGTCCGCCGGATTTTCTACGAACACCTCAAGGTGACCACGCCCATCCCCGACACGCCCCTCCACGAAGCCATCGACGGCAAGGAAATCTTCCAGCTCACGCCCTTCCTCGATGAGACTCAGGAGGCGGAAGTGGCCCCTTCCCTCTTCCGATGCGAAATGGGACGCTGGCATCCGGGCTTTATCGACGTCACCGCCTTGGGCAACACCAAGCAGCGCGGCATAGACGAAATCATCCGCCACTTCGGCATCCGTCTGGAGGACACCGTGGCTTTCGGCGACGGAGGAAACGATATCCCCATGCTACGCCATGCGGGCATCGGCATCGCCATGGGTAACGCCCGTGACGAGGTGAAGGCCGCCGCCCACTACACGACCGACACCGTGGACGAGGACGGAGTGGCGAAAGCAATTGAACATTATCTCATTAACCATTAATCATTTACCATTGCCAAGCTTCCTCCCCGACACCAGCAACCGCGAATTTCAGGATGCCCTGAACCTCGTGAAGTACACCCGCCAGTCAATCTTCCTGACAGGGAAGGCCGGCACGGGTAAATCGACTTTCCTGCGCTACGTCTGCGACAACGTACGTAAGAAGCACGTCGTACTGGCTCCCACGGGCATCGCCGCCATCAATGCGGGCGGAAGCACCCTGCACAGCTTCTTCAAGCTGCCCTTTCATCCCCTGCTGCCCGATGATCCCAATCTGAGCCTGCAAAAGGGGCGCATTCACGAGTTCTTCAAATACACCAAGCCCCACCGCAAGCTGCTCGAGGAAGTGGAGCTGGTCATCATCGACGAGATTTCGATGGTAAGGGCCGACATCATCGACGCCGTAGACCGCATCCTGCGTGTCTATAGCCACAACCTGCGCGAGCCTTTCGGTGGCAAACAACTCCTGCTCGTGGGCGATGTCTTTCAATTGGAACCTGTGGTGAAGGCCGACGAGCGCGACATACTGAACCGCTTCTATCCCACCCCCTACTTCTTCTCGGCCCGTGTCTTCGCGCAGATAGAATTGGTGTCGGTGGAACTGCAAAAGGTGTACCGCCAGAGTGACCCGAAATTCATCGGGGTACTGGATCACATCCGCACCAACACCGCCGGCGCCGCCGACCTCCAGCTGCTCAACACTCGCTACACCGCATCCTCCGAGCCCTCGGACGCCGATGATCTATACATCACCCTGGCCACACGCCGCGACAACGTGGACTACATCAACGAGCGACGCCTGAAGGAATTGCCCGGCCAGCCCGAGACCTTCCGAGGCGAGGTGCACGGTGACTTTCCCGAAAGCAGCCTGCCCACCCCGCAAGAGCTGGTACTGAAGCCGGGAGCACAAGTCATCTTCATCAAGAACGACTACGAGCGTCGCTGGGTGAACGGCACCATCGGCGTGGTGAGCGGCTTTGACCTCGACTCCGAAACGCTCTACATCACCACCGACGATGGTCATGCCTGCGACGTCCGCCGAGAGACATGGCGCAACATCCGCTATACCTACAACGAAACAACGAAACAAATCGAGGAAGAAGAGCTGGGCACGTTCACCCAGTTTCCCGTCCGCCTGGCGTGGGCCATCACCGTCCATAAAAGCCAAGGCCTGACGTTCAACCGCGTGATCATCGACTTTACGGGCGGTGTCTTTGCGGGTGGGCAGGCTTACGTGGCTCTGAGCCGATGCACCTCGCTCGAAGGCATCCGTCTGAGGAAGCCCGTGGGCCGTGCTGATGTCTTTGTCCGCCCCGAGATCGTACAGTTCGCCGAACGCTTCAACAATCGCCAGGCCATCGACCGTGCCCTGAAGCAGGCGCAAGCCGACGTGCAATATGCCGCCGCTGCCAAAGCTTTCGACAAAGGAGATTTCCAGACCTTTCTGGAGGAATTCTTCAAGGCCATCCACTCGCGCTACGACATCGAGCGCCCTGCGGTCCAACGCCTCATCCGGCGCAAGCTGAACGTCATCAACCGCCTGCGCGAGGAGAACATAGCTCTGAGAACCGCCGCCATAGAGAAAGAAAAGACATTGGTCAAGTATGCGCGCGAATACATCACCCTGGGAGACGAATGCCTGAAGCACGACATGAAGGAAGCCGCCCTGCGCAACTATGAAAAGGCCGTGGCTCTCTGCCCCAAATTCAAGGAGGCGTGGAAGAAAATCAAGAAGCTGGACAAGGAAATGCGGAAGAAATAAACGCGAAGAGAGGGAAAATGACTACATTTGCGCAACCATTATTGCCAGAAGTCATGCTACTGAAACTCTACAACAAAAACAACAATCCCGCCGACCTGCAACGTGTGGTCGACTTGCTGAACGATGGAGGCCTCATCATCTATCCCACCGACACCCGATACGCCATCGGTTGCCACGGCCTGAAGGAACGCGCCATCGAGCGCATCTGCCATTTAAAGAATATCGACCCCAAAAAGAACAACCTCTCCATCATCTGCTATGATCTAAGCAGCATCAGCGAATATGCCAAGGTAGACAATGCCACCTTCAAGCTGATGAAGCGCAACCTGCCCGGCCCCTTCACCTTTATCTTAAACGGAACCACGCGCCTGCCCAAGATCTTCCGCAACCGCAAGGAGGTGGGCATCCGCATGCCGGACAACCCCATCATACGGGAAATAGCCCGCCTGCTGGACGCACCCATCCTGACTACGACCCTGCCTCATGACGAAGAGGAAGACATCGAATATGCCACAGATCCCGAGCTGATAGACGAAAAATGGAGTGACAGAGTGGACCTCGTCATCGACGGAGGTATTGGAGGGACGGAAGGATCTACGGTAGTGGATTGCACGCAAGGCCAGGCGGAGATTGTGCGCCAAGGAGCGGGATGGTTGGAAGAGGGATAAAAAAAATGAAGAATGAAGAATAGTCCCTTCGGGACAAAATGAAGAATTTTCTTCCGGCATCCCAGAGAATTCTTCATCCTTAATTCTTCATTCTTCATTTAAAGTTTTACTTCAGCAATGACTCGGGATCCAGATGATCAGCCTCGATATCCTTGAAGTAGCGATAGGTACCTACCTTCAGTTCGTCGGTGGCGGCATCGTCGCAGATGATGATACCCTTTTCGTGCATTTGCAGGGCACTAATAGTCCACATTTGCATCACAGGACCTTCTACGGCATGATACAAGGCGCGTGCCTTGTTATGACCGTTGACGATAATCATCACTTCCTTGGCACTGAGCACGGTGCCCACACCTACGGTCAAAGCCGTCTTGGGAACCTTGTTCACATCGTTATCGAAGAAGCGTGAATTGGCAATAATGGTGTCCGTGGTCAGCGTCTTCTGGCGCGTACGCGAGGACAAGGAAGAACCAGGTTCGTTGAAAGCGATGTGTCCGTCAGGACCAATACCTCCCATAAAGAGGTCGATGCCTCCGTAGGACTTGATTTTCTCTTCGTAACGGGCGCATTCGGCGTCGAGGTCGGCAGCATTACCGTTCAAAATGTTGGTATTCTCCGGCTTGATGTCAATGTGGCTGAAAAAATTGTTCCACATGAAAGAATAATAGCTTTCGGGATGCTCCTTAGGCAAGCCTACGTATTCATCCATGTTGAAAGTAACAACATGCTGAAAGGAAACGAGTCCCTTCTTGTTCAGGTCAATCAGCTCCTTATACATGCCCAAAGGCGAGGAACCTGTGGGGCATCCCAGGACAAAAGGTTTATCTGCCGTAGGATTGGCAGCTTTGATCTTGGCAGCCACGTAGTGGGCTGCCCACTTCGATACGGATTGATAATCCGGCTGAATGATTAGTCTCATGTCTGATCTATTTTTATAAGGTTAGTAAATTTACTTCCGATCTTTCTTCAGGCGGTCGGCCATGGCCCGAGCCAAGTTGCCGCACTGCTCATAAGTGACGTCCTTCATGGCCTGCTTCATCTCCACAGGGTCACCCACAATCTCCAGCTTGCTTTTCTCGGCAAACTCAGCGATACGCTTCACGGCGGCACCCGCCCATGTGAACGAGCCAAACCAGCCCAAATAACGACCTTTCACCTCACGCACCAAAATCTTAGAGAGGAGCGACTCCACCTCGGGATAGATCTGATTACTGTACGTGGGACTTCCCACGATGAGTCCACGATACTTGAAGATATCCTTCAGGATATACGAGGGATGACTCTGGCTGACATCGTGCATCACAATGTTCCGTATGCCCTGCACTGAGAGTTCGGCGGCAATGGCCTCGGCCATCTGCTCCGTATTGCCATACATACTTCCGTAGGCGATGACCACGCCCTCCTCGGCTTCATAGCGGCTCAAACGGTCGTAGACGCCTACCACGCGGGCAATGTTCTCCGTCCACACGGGTCCGTGAGTCGAGCAGATGACGGTAACGGGCAGACCACTCAGCTTAGCTAAAGCTTTCTGCACGGGATTACCGTACTTGCCCACGATGTTCGCGTAATAGCGCGTCATTTCCTCCCAATACCTGTCCGTGTTGATGCGGGTGTCGAGGAAACCTCCGTCCAGGGCTCCGAAGCATCCGAAAGCGTCACCCGAGAAAAGGACACCGTCGGTCTCGTCGAAAGTCATCATCGTCTCCGGCCAGTGAACCATCGGTGTCAGGTAGAATTTCAGCTTATGATGTCCCAAATCGAGCATCGACCCGTCTTTCACTTCGTAGCGCTCGCCCGTCACACCGTAGTAACCTTCAATCATGCCGAAGGTCTGCTTATTGCCCACGATGATGATATCGGGATAGTGCTGCTTGATGAGGCGGATGGAGCCCGAGTGGTCCGGTTCCATGTGGTTGATGATGAGGTATTGGATGGGACGATCACCGATGACGCCACGGATTTTGCGCAGATACGTTTCGAAGAAGCACGCGTCCACGGTGTCTACCAGTGCCACAATGTCATCGTCTATCAGGTAGGAATTGTAAGAAACTCCGTAGGGCAAGGGCCACATACCTTCGAAAAGGTGTTTGTGGCGGTCGTTTACGCCTACGTAATGTATTTTTCCTTTTATCAATGTCTTTTGGTCCATAACGGTTTATTGTTTAGAATTATTCCGTGATACAATACGTGGTGCAAACATACGACATTTTTATGGATTGTACAACTTTCCCTGCCAAGCGTCCAGTTCTTTCATCCTTTTTTGCAGGCGATGATTGAATTCATAGTTTTTCAACCCCCAGTCGGGCGCAATGAGCAGCTTGCGGGGCGACTGGGAAACGAAGCGTTCCAGCACCAGTCCGGGGCGCAGGCGCTGGATGTAGTCCGCCACCAACGCGATGTACTCGTCCACATCACCGAACAGGTGGAAATCTTCGGGTCGCTCCTCATACTCACGGGCCATACGCGTGCCGCGTATCAGTTGCAGTTGGTGCATCTTCAACGTATCGAGAGGCAGGTGCGAGATGTCGGCCGCCTGTTCCAGCATGTCCTCACGTGACTCACCGGGGAGGCCAAGGATGACGTGTCCGCCTACAAGCAGCCCGCGGGTGGCCGTGCGCTCCACGGCATCCACTGTCTGCTGCCACGTATGTCCGCGGTTGATGCGGCACAGGGTGCGATCCAACGTACTTTCGATGCCATACTCTACCAACACAAACGTCCGCCGGGCCAGTTTCTCCAGATAGTCCAGCAGGGCGTCGGACATGCAATCAGGACGCGTACCGATGACCAATCCCACCACACCGTCCACAGCCAGTGCCTCCTCGTACTTGCCCTTCAGTTCCTCCAGCGCGCCATAGGTATTGGTGTAGGCCTGGAAGTAGGCTAAGTAGTCCATCTCGGGATACTTCCGTGCAAAGAAACGTTTGCCCTCCTCCAGCTGCAGAGCTACTGACTTCTCCGTGCGGCAGTATTCGGGATTGAACGTCTGGTTATTGCAGTACGTACACCCACCGTAGCCCACCGTCCCATCGCGGTTGGGGCACGTGAAACCCGCATTGAGCGAGATCTTCTGCACCTTACCGGGAAAGAAACGCTTCAGGAAAGTGGGGAAATCGTTATAAAGCGTCGGAGGAGTCATTGGCTCGTTTTTTATCAGTACTCAAAGGTATGAAAAAAGTTAAACCACCCAAAAGGAAGAAACACGCGCCGTGCGTCAGAACTCGCTCGTAAAATGGAACCGGATGTGTTTGAAGTCCATCTGCGCCATCTGGAGCACGTAGCCGGAGTCCGCCAGAAAAACGTCGCGCCCCTCACGGTCGCGGGCCATGTACTGGTACTTGCGTTTCTTGAACGCCTCCAGCTCGGCGGGGTCATCGCTCTCTATCCAGCACGCCTTGTAGAGGCTGACGGGTTCCCAACGGCACTTGGCGTTGTATTCGTGCTCCAAGCGGTATTGGATGACCTCGAACTGGAGCTGGCCCACGGTGCCAATGATTTTACGCCCATTGAACTGGTTGACAAAGAGCTGGGCCACACCTTCGTCCATCAGCTGGTCAATGCCTTTGGCAAGCTGTTTCTGCTTCATGGGGTCGGCGTTCTCGATATACTTGAACATTTCGGGCGAGAAGCTGGGCAAGCCGCGGAAGTGCAGGTGTTCGCCTTCGGTCAGCGTGTCGCCTATCTTGAACGTGCCGTTATCGGGCAGGCCGATGATGTCGCCCGCCCAGGCCTCATCCACGGTGGTCTTACGCTGGGCCATGAATTGGGTGGGGCTGGAGAAGCGCATGGTTTTGTCGTGGCGCACGTGATAGTAGGGCACGTTTCGTGAGAATTTACCGGAGCAGACCTTGCAGAAGGCAATACACGAGCGGTGGTTGGGGGCGATGTTGGCCGTAATCTTGAAGATGAAGCCGGTGAACTTCGGCTCATCGGGCTGCACCGTGCGTTCCTCGGCCTTCACGGGACGGGGGCTGGGGGCTATCTCTACGAAAGTATTGAGCAGTTCCTCCACGCCGAAGTTGTTCAACGCCGAGCCGAAGAACACGGGAGCCACCTCGCCTTTGAGGTATTCGTCCACATTGAATTCCGGATAGACGCCTTCTATCAGTTCCAACTCCCCGCGTAGCTTGTCGGCCAAATCCTTGCCGATACGGTTGTCCAACTCTTCGGTGTGGATATCGACTTCGACTTTCTCCGTCACCACTTGTTTGGAGGGCTGGAAGAGGTTGAGGTTATGTTCGTATAGGTTGTACACGCCCTTGAAACGCGGGCCGCTCTCGATGGGCCACGTCAACGGGCGCACTTGGATAACGAGTTCTTCCTCCAGCTCGTCCATCAGGTCGAAAGGGTCTTTCGCCTCGCGGTCCATCTTGTTGACGAAGATGATGACGGGCGTATTGCGCATGCGGCACACTTCCATCAATTTACGTGTCTGCGTTTCCACACCCTTGGCACCGTCCACCACGATGATAACGCTATCTACGGCGGTAAGCGTGCGGTAGGTGTCCTCGTCAAAGTCCTGGTGTCCGGGCGTATCGAGGATATTCACTTTATAGTCCTTGTAGTCGAACTCCATGACGGAGGTCGTCACCGAGATGCCGCGTTGCTTCTCGATGTCCATCCAGTCGCTGGTAGCGGTTTTCTTTATCTTGTTGCTTTTCACCGCTCCGGCTACTTGTATCTGTCCGCCGAAGAGGAGGAATTTCTCGGTCAATGATGTCTTACCCGCATCCGGGTGTGCCACAATGGCAAAAGTTCGCCTTCTTTCTATTTCCGGGTTTGTCGCCATATTATTTTAAGTCTAATTTCTGAATGCAAGTTTTGAGAGAAGTTTCCCAATGCGGTATCTCAATACCATACGCCTGCTTTATCTTAGTTTTGTCCAGCACAGAGTAGTGCGGACGCGGTGCTTTTGCGGGATATTCATCCGTGTGCAGGGGACTTACCCGGCAAGTGGCAATGCCCGCCAACCGATGAATGGCCAAGGTGAAGTCATACCACGAGCAGACGCCTTCGTTGCTGAAGTGGTAAACACCGGGCTTAATGCCTTGTTCGATGGCTTCGAAGATGGCATGTGCCAGGTCGGCTGCATAAGTGGGTGTGCCTATTTGGTCGAACACTACGCCCAAGACATCACGTTCACGTCCCAGGCGAAGCATGGTCTTCACGAAGTTGTTGCCAAAGGCGGAGTAAAGCCAGGCGGTGCGGATAATCATGGTGCGTGAACATTTATCCATGGCTTCCCGCTCGCCAGCCAGCTTGGTGCGTCCGTAGACGGAGTTGGGGCACGTGGGCGTTTCTTCCGTGTAAGGGATGTGCGCCGTGCCGTCGAATACATAGTCAGTGGAGATTTGTATCAATGCGGCTCCGCACGCCTCAGCTGCTTCCGCCAGATAGCCGGGAGCCAGACGGTTCAGTTTATCACAAAGCTCAGCGTTGTCTTCCGCCTTGTCCACGGCGGTATAAGCGGCACAATTCACAATGACGTCTATGTGGTTGTCCTTCACAAAAGCTTTTACACCCGAAGCATCACAAATGTCAAGTTCCTGCACATCGGTAAAGAAGTACACGTGTTCGGGGTGTTCGGCGGAAAGTACCCGCATCTCATTGCCAAGTTGACCGTTGGCACCGGTTATCAGAATGTTCATATCAATCGTCCAATTTTAATTCTCCTTTTTTATCCTTGTCGTAATAATTGGCCAGCATGGAGAGGAAGGCACTGATGGCCTCTATGGCTTTGGCCGTGCCCGCGCTGATTTCCTTCTTCTGCAAGCGCAGGAGCAAGACGCCATACAGGGCCTCAAAGCAGGTTTCCAACTCCGGCTCGTCCTTATGCCCGTTCCTTTGGCGTAGCTCTACAATGAAAGGCAATGCCTTGAAGTAGGCCGCGTTGTAAAACGGGAACTTGGTAGAGGCCAGCAAGGAGCCGTGCAACTCATTGAGGTTCAGTATCACGTTGCGGTTTATCTGCAAATGCCCTTTCTCCGTGACACCCTCGGCGCGCATCATGTCGCACAAGTTTCCGTACCATTCCTCCAACGTTCCGCGCTCCTCTTCAGGAAAACGGTCGATGACGTTCGCCTCCAGGCGGTCTATGTCGCACCCGTTGGCACGTATCAGGTCCTCCACCTGCCACATGTAGAGGAGGTACTCGGCAATGTTCTTTTCTTTCAGTGATTGAGCTATTTTCATAATCAGTACAACGATTCTCCCATCAATGTAAACGCCAATCCCAATACCGAAACGATTATCACCACGCTCCCGATGATACGGTTCAACATCCAGATGCCCCGCAAATTGAACTGGGAACGGACTTTATTGACGAAATACGTGATGCCGAACCACCAGGCCAAAGCACCCAAGATGATGGCCACGTATCCGGTAACGGTCTCGGACACCAAAGCACCGTTTCCCACAAACGAGAAGCGGGCAAACAAACCCACATATAAAAAGATGATGAGCGGATTGCTGAGGGTGACGAAAAAAGCCGTCACGAAATTGTGCAAATAAGTCCCCTTGTTGCCCGAAGGCGGTCGCAAGGACTTCACAGGGTTACTTCTGAACGTATATACGCCGAAGGCCAGCAGCATGACGCTTCCTATCAATTGCAGGTAAAAAATATTCTTGTTCACATAGTCGAACACGAAGCTCATGCCATAGCCCGTGAGCAAGGCATAGCAGATGTCGCTCAAGGCGGCTCCGATGCCCGTGACAAAGCCATACCACCGGCCTTTGTTCAACGTACGCTGGATGCACAAGACGCCCACCGGGCCCAAGGGAGCCGACACGATGACACCGATAATAAAACCCTTCCACAAGATGCTAACTATGGTCTCTAACTGAATCATGGGCGCAAAGATACAAAAACATACGGAAGCGGATAGCGTTTTTCACGCAAATTATGCTTATCTTTGCGGACACATATTAAAGAATTAATAACATTCTCAAATCATACGTGATGATTGCTTTTTACAGAACCCCTCAGAAAAGCGTGATTGCCGTAGCATGCGAACACGCCCTCTCACAAGCAGACAATGACAAACTCTGCTGGCTTTTTGGAGAAGCCGCGCCCGAAAGTGAAGAAAACCTGAAAGGTTGTTTCGTAGGCCCGCGCCGCGAAATGATTACCCCTTGGAGCACGAACGCCGTGGAGATTACCCAAAACATGGGCATCGAAGGCATACAGCGCATAGAGGAATATTTTCCCGTAGCCGATGAGAACGCCGAATATGACCCGATGCTCCAGCGCATGTACAAGGGGCTGAACCAAGAGGTGTTCACCACCAACCGCAAGCCCGAACCCATCCTCCACATCGAAGACCTGGAGGCTTACAACGAGCAGGAAGGATTGGCCCTCTCCAAGGAAGAGATAGAATACCTGAAGAAGGTGGAAAAGGATTTGGGGCGCCAGCTGACCGACTCCGAAGTATTCGGCTTCGCCCAAATCAACTCCGAACATTGCCGACACAAAATCTTCGGCGGGACGTTCATCATCGACGGGGAGGAGAAAGAGTCTTCCCTCTTCCAAATGATTAAGAAAACCACGCAGGAGAATCCCAATAAAATCATATCGGCCTACAAGGACAACGTAGCCTTTGCCGAAGGTCCGGTCATCGAGCAATTCGCTCCCGCCGACCACTCCAAACCCGATTATTTCCGGGTAACGGACATCGAGAGCGTCATCTCCCTAAAAGCCGAGACGCACAATTTCCCCACCACGGTAGAACCGTTCAACGGTGCTTCTACGGGCACGGGTGGCGAAATCCGCGACCGCATGGGTGGAGGTAAGGGTTCGTGGCCCATTGCCGGCACGGCCGTCTACATGACTTCTTATCCCCGCACGGACGAAGACCGCACGTGGGAAGAGTTGTTGCCCGTACGCAAATGGCTGTACCAGACGCCCGAACAAATCCTCATCAAGGCTTCGAACGGTGCCAGTGACTTTGGAAACAAGTTCGGCCAACCGCTCATCTGCGGTTCGGTGCTGACGTTCGAGCACCAGGAGACGCCCGACTCTCCCGTCTATGGTTACGACAAAGTCATCATGCTGGCCGGTGGCGTGGGTTACGGCACACGCCGCGATTGCCTGAAAGGAAAACCGGAAGCCGGCAACAAGGTCGTCGTGATGGGTGGCGACAACTACCGCATCGGGCTGGGTGGCGGTTCGGTATCATCCGTGGACACGGGCCGATATAGCAGCGGTATCGAGCTGAACGCCGTGCAACGCGCCAACGCCGAGATGCAGAAGCGTGCCTACAATGTGGTGCGCGCCCTCTGTGAGGAAGATGTCAATCCGGTGGTTTCCATCCACGACCATGGTTCGGCAGGCCACGTGAACTGCCTCTCGGAATTGGTGGAAGAATGCGGAGGCCTCATCGACATGAGCAAATTGCCCATCGGCGACAAGACGCTTTCCGCCAAGGAAATCATCGCCAACGAAAGCCAGGAGCGCATGGGACTTCTTATCAAAGAAGAAGCCATCGAACACGTAGCCAAGATTGCCGAACGTGAACGCGCACCGATGTATGTAGTGGGCGAAACGACAGGCGACCATCGCTTTGCCTTCGAGCAAGCGGACGGCGTACGCCCCTTTGACCTGGCCGTAAGCCAGATGTTCGGTTCTTCTCCTAAGACGTACATGCTGGACAAGACGGTGGAGCACCACTACGCCATGCCCGTTTATGAACTCTCCAAACTACATGAATACCTCACCAACGTACTCCAACTGGAAGCCGTGGCTTGCAAAGACTGGCTGACAAACAAGGTGGACCGTTCGGTGACGGGCAAGATAGCCCGCCAGCAATGTGTGGGTGAACTACAATTGCCGTTGAGTGATTGCGGCGTGGTAGCCCTCGACTACCGGGGCGTGAAAGGCATCGCCACTTCATTGGGTCATGCTCCGCAAGCCGCTTTGGCCAATCCCGCCGCAGGTTCGGTGCTCTCCGTGAGCGAGGCGTTGACCAACTTGGTGTGGGCACCGCTGGCCGAAGGACTGGATAGTGTATCCCTCTCCGCCAACTGGATGTGGCCTTGCCGTTCGCAGGAGGGTGAGGACGCGCGCCTCTACACCGCCGTCAAGGCGTTGAGCGACTTCTGTTGCGCTCTGCAAATCAATGTGCCTACGGGCAAGGACTCCCTCTCCATGACGCAGAAATATCCCGACGGAAGCAAAGTCATCTCTCCGGGCACGGTCATTGTTTCGGCGGGAGGCGAGGTCAGCGATGTAAAGAAGGTGGTTTCGCCAGTCCTAGTCAATGACCCCAAGACGACCATCTACCACATCGACTTTAGTTTCGACACGCTGAAGCTGGGCGGTTCGGCCTTCGCGCAATCGTTGGGCAAGGTGGGCGATGAAGTACCTACCGTACAGAATCCCGAATACTTCCGCGATGCTTTCCTGGCCGTACAAGAGCTGGTGAACAAAGAGCTCATCCTGGCCGGACACGACATCTCGGCGGGCGGACTCATCACCACATTGCTGGAGATGTGCTTCTCCAACATGGAGGGCGGTATGGAAATCAGCCTCGACAAGATAAAGGAAGACGACTTGGTGAAGATCTTGTTTGCCGAAAATCCGGGCATCGTCATCCAGGTGAGCGACAAGCACAAAGCCGAAGTGAAGAAGATACTCGAAGACGCGGGCGTAGGTTACGTGAAACTAGGCAAGCCGACGGACGAACGTCACATCCTCGTGGAGAAAGACGGAGCCACCTACCAGTTTGGTATCGACTATATGCGCGACGTATGGTACTCCACTTCCTACCTGCTCGACCGCAAACAGAGCATGAACGGTTGCGCCAAGAAGCGTTTTGAGAACTATAAGATGCAACCCATGGACCTCGCCTTCATGCCCGGCTTCACGGGCAAGCTGGCGCAATACGGCATCAGTCCCGACCGCCGCACGCCGACCGGCATCCGTGCCGCCATCATCCGCGAAAAGGGAACGAACGGCGAACGTGAGATGGCCTACTCGCTCTATTTGGCTGGTTTTGATGTAAAAGACGTGACCATGACCGACCTCGTGAGCGGACGTGAGACGCTGGAAGACGTGAACATGATTGTCTTCTGCGGCGGATTCTCCAACTCCGACGTATTGGGCTCGGCCAAGGGCTGGGCGGGTGCTTTCCTCTTCAACCCCAAGGCAAAGGAAGCTCTCGACAAGTTCTATGCCCGCGAAGACACATTGTCGTTGGGTGTATGCAACGGATGCCAACTGATGATGGAGTTGAACCTCATCAACCCCACGGACGAGAAACGCGGACGCATGCTCCACAATGACTCGCACAAGTTCGAGAGCCGCTTCTTGGGTGTTACCATCCCGACCAACCGCAGCGTGATGTTCGGTTCGCTGAGCGGAAGCAAGCTGGGCATTTGGGTGGCTCACGGCGAAGGCAAATTCTCATTGCCCTACGATGAAGACCACTATAATATAGTAGCCCAATACACGTATGACGAATATCCAGGCAACCCGAACGGTTCAGACTACTCCGTAGCCGGCATCGCCAGCCCCGACGGACGCCATCTGGCCATCATGCCCCACCTGGAGCGTGCCATCTTCCCGTGGCAGAACGCTTACTATCCCGCCGAGCGCAAGCACGACGAGGTAACACCATGGATAGAGGCATTCGTCAACGCAGGCAAATGGATTGAAGAGAAGACGCGGTAAATGAAAAAGGATATCCTACTCGTCATCATCTTATACCTGTTGCCGGTCTCAGTCCGCCCGCAGACCTATAAATACATAGGCATGGAGGACGGACTGAGCAACCGACAGGTATATGCCATCGAGAAGGATCGGAAAGGCTATATGTGGTTTCTGACTCCCGAAGGCATAGATCGCTATAACGGGAAGGAATTCAAACACTACAAACTGATGGACGGTGAGCGCGAATTGAACTCCGCCATCAACCTGAACTGGCTCTACCTGGATGCCGAAGGCACCTTGTGGGAAATCGGTAAAAAGGGACTTGTCTTTCGCTATGATACACGGCACGACCGTTTCCGCTTGGTATACAGAGTGCCTGAAGAAGCGGGAAAGGAACACAATACCCCTATCAACTACGGATACGTAGACGAAAAAGGCTTGATATGGCTCTGCACTCACCAGACAATCTATCTGTATGATAGCCGCAACAATCGCACCCGCCACATCCGCAATCCCTTGGACGAGAACATCACCTGTCTCTTGAAAACCGACACCACACACTACTTCATCGGCACCGATCAAGGCGTCCACTACGCTGAACTGAAGGACAGCATCCTGCAATTGACCTCATGCGAAAAACCTGACACCTTGAATCTGCAAGTCAACGAGCTCTATCTGGACAACGTCACACAACGGGTGTTCATTGGCACTTTCCAGAAAGGCATCTTCGTCTACGACCTGAAGAGCCATAAGCTCCAACAACTTCACACCGAACTGACAGACATCACCATCAACAGTATCCAGAAATTTGAGGAAAACACCCTGCTCATCGGTACCGACGGAGCCGGTGTCTACTTGCTGAACATGGATACCTACAAGTGCCGTCCCTACATCACGGCTGACTATAATCGCTACAATGCCATGAACGGCAACACCATCAACGACCTCTACGTCGATGACGAACAGCGCATCTGGATGGCTAACTCCCCCATTGGTATCACCGTACGCAACAACCGCTACGCTGACTTCCACTGGATCAAGCACTCCGTCGGCAACCGCCAGTCGCTCGTGAACAATTGCGTCAATGCCATCATCGAGGATGCGGAAGGCGACTTATGGTTTGCCACGGATAATGGAATCAGCCTCTACAACGAACAGCAAGAGCAATGGACTTCTTTCCTGAGTAGTTTTGAATCCGACGAACAGAACAAGAACCACTCTTACATCTCATTGTGCGAAGTTGCGCCCGGCATCATCTGGGCAGGTGGATATTCATTGGGGATCTACCGCATAGACAAGCGGAAACGAACAACGCAATTCTTTACCCCCGCCTCCTTAGCAAACAGTGACATCCGCGCCGACAAGTACATCCGTGCCATCCTGAAGACAGATGACGGCAAGGTATGGGCCGGCGGATACTACAACCTCAAGGAAATAGACTACAAAGGCAAACAGGTTCGCCTCATCAGTGACCTGTCGGGTATCACGGCTCTGGCAAAGAACGACTCCGCACATCTCTGGGTGGGCACTATCAACGGTCTATACCGTCTCGAAAAGAAAAGCGGCAAGGCCGAATACGTGAAGCTACCCCTCGAATCATACTATATCTACTCTCTCTACCAGTCGGCCGACCATAAGCTCTACATCGGCACCAACAACACGGGGCTGCTCCTATACGACCTGGAGGACAAACAATTTTTCCACTTTGACAAAGATAACAGTTCCCTCCTCTCCAATAACATCTACTGCATCTTGCCTGATGGAGAAGGAGGCGTCTTCCTGAGCACCGAGAACGCCCTGACTATCTTCAATCCCTACAGTAAGATATTCCATAACTGGACAAACGAACAAGGGTTGAAGGCGGGTCACTTCAACGCATCGGCAGGCGCCTTCCGACGCAACGGGAAAATCATCTTCGGAAGTACAGACGGAGCCATTGAATTCGACAAGAACATGGTATTACCCGAGCATTACACCACAAAAATGGTATTCAGTGACTTCAAAGTACTCTATGAGACCGTCTATCCCGGCGATGAATGCTCTCCGCTGACTACCGACATTGACGATGCTCGCCTCGTCCGTCTGAAGCATGATCAGAATGTATTCTCCCTCCAAGTGTCGTCCATCAATTACGACTACCCCTCGTTAGTGCTCTATTCCTGGAAACTGGAGGGGTTCAGCAACGAATGGAGCCATCCGGGACGTGACAATATCATCAGCTTCGCCAACCTCGTACCCGGAAAGTACACCCTGTGCGTGCGAGCCGTTTCCAACGAGGACCCTCACACGGTACTCGAGGAACGAAGCCTGTCCATCATCATCGACAAACCGACTCAGTCCGGCCAACAGGCATGGTTGCTCTACACGCTCCTCGCCTTGGGCATTATCGGTGTCACTCTACTCGCCTATCTCCTCCCTCGTAAGCGAAAAGGAAGCCCCGATACCCCGAAAACTGAATATCTGAAGACTGAAGAAGAAAAAGACGACGGATCCCCCACGGACGATCCCGACCGGATATTCATCAACAGCGTAAATCGCTACGTAGAGGAGAACCTGGATAAGACTGACTTCAACGTGGACAGCCTTTGCGCCATGATGAACATGAGCCGCACCAGCTTCTACAATAAACTGAAAGCCCTGACCGACCAGGCACCCGCCGACTATATCCGACTCATCCGCCTGAAGCGTGCCGCGCATCTACTCAGGGAGAAACGTTACAACATCACGGAAATATCCGAGATAACGGGCTTCAACGATGTGAAATATTTCCGCGAAGTCTTCAAAAAATATTATAAGGTTACTCCCAGCCAATACGCCAAAAGCGGGGAGGAGCCTCTGACACAAAAGACACCTAACCCCGAACAGCCATGAACATCTACCTCGAAGCATTCTCCATTTTCTTTAAAATAGGAGCCTTTACCATCGGAGGGGGCTATGCCATGGTACCCCTCATTGAGAACGAAGTCGTGACCCGCCGAAACTGGATCGGCCGGGAGGACTTCATCGACCTGCTGGCCGTTGCCCAGTCTTCACCAGGTATTCTGGCCGTCAACATCGCCGTCTTCATCGGTTACCGTCTGCGTGGCATCCGCGGAAGTGTAGTCACGGCGTTAGGCACCATCCTGCCCTCATTTCTCATCATATTGGCCATCGCTCTTTTCTTCCACAATTTCAAAGAAAACGCGATAGTGGAACGTATCTTCAAAGGCATCCGCCCAGCAGTGGCCGCCCTTATTGCGGCGCCCACGTTCACGATGGCCCGATCCGCCGGCATCAACCGCCGCAACATATGGATACCTGTCGTATCAGCCTTGCTCATTTGGTTGTTAGGCTTCTCTCCGGTGTGGATCATCATCGCCGCCGGTGTGGGAGGTTATCTGTGGGGACGATGCAAACATAAAATAGAAACGAAGCATAAAGAATAAAAATGATGATCTACCTTCACTTGTTCTATACCTTCTTCAAGATAGGCCTGTTCGGCTTCGGAGGCGGCTATGCCATGCTCTCCATGATTCAGGGCGAGGTGGTGACCCGCTATGGCTGGCTCACGCCACAAGAGTTTACCGACATCGTAGCTATCAGCCAAATGACCCCCGGCCCCATCGGCATCAACTCGGCCACCTACGTGGGCTTCACGGCCACGGGCAGCGTATGGGGTTCCGTCATAGCCACCCTGGCCGTAGTGCTCCCCTCGTTCATTCTGATGCTGGCCCTCAGCCATTTTATCCTTCGCTACCGGAAGCACCCGGTCATGGAGGCGGTGTTCAGTGGCCTGCGACCGGCGGTTGTGGGTCTGCTCGCCTCGGCGGCATTGGCGCTGATGAATACCGAGAATTTCGGCTCGCCCACCGAAGACACACGTTCGTTCATCATCAGCTGCGTCCTCTTTCTCATCGCCTTCATCGGTACGCGTCGATATAAACTGAATCCCATCGGCCTGATTGCGGCGTGTGGCGTGGCGGGACTATTGTTCTATTAAAGCTTGATCTTCTTCTTCGCCGATTTCGACTCGTTGTGCAGACGGTCAAGGGCGGTCACCACATAGCGGTATTTCGTTTTACCGTCCGCGTAGGGCAGCTTGTACCACGGATAGGCAGTGATGGCCACGATGTGCGAAGGATCGTCAATGTCCACGTCCTCGCCATCGGCGAAGCGGTAGACCACGTAGCGTACAGCGCGATCCATCTCTTCCTTATACTTGGGTGCCGTCCAGAAGAGCATATAGCCATCTTCCGTCCACACCGCTTTCAGCTTGCGCACTTTGCCGGGAGCCTTGTCGTCCATAAAGTCGAACACGGGCGGAAGGGCAGGATACTTATGATATTCCGCAATCAAGGCGTCGCGATACCTGCCCACATTCTCCACCACCGCACCGGCATACCACTGGCAACTCCCGCCTATCGTCTGGTAAGAACGTTGCAAAGCTATCTTACGATAAAGCTGATTGATATTCGGATTAGTAGGGTCAGCGTTTTGCACGGTGTTCATCACTGACTGGCCGATGAAGAGCGGACGGTTTCCACTATGTTTCGCCCACCAATCGACCAACTCCACATAATCGGCCACCGGATGTCCTATCTGCCAATACAGTTGCGGAATGTTATAATCAATCCAACCTTCGCGCGCCCATAACAACACGTCAGCGTAGAGATCATCGTAATTCTGCAGGCCGCGGGTCTTGCTGCCCAACGGGTCGCTCGACTGATTGCGGTAGATGCCGAAGGGCGAGACACCAAACTTCACCCAAGGCTTCAGCCCCCGCACGGTCTCGTGCACCTGTCGAATGAGTCGGTTGACATTATCCCGGCGCCAGTCACCCACGTTCTTAAAGCCTCCACCCTCGCGGGCAAAGCGAGCAGAGTCGGGAAACTCTACGCCTTTGACGGGATAGGGATAGAAATAATCGTCCATGTGTATGGCGTCCACGTCATAGCGCGACACGATGTCGGCCACAACGCGGCAGATGTGATCGCGGTTATCCTGCAAAGCGGGGTCGAAGAACAGCTGGTCACCATAGGTCACGAAGCGATCGGGGTGGCGGTTATACAGATGCTCGGCCGCCAGATTGTTCTTCAGCGATGTCTTGACGCGATAGGGGTTGATCCAGGCATGAAACTCCATGCCACGCTTGTGACACTCGTCAATCATGAACTGCATAGGGTCCCAATAGGGTTGCGGCGCTTGTCCTTGCACGCCCGTCAAGAAGCGGCTCCAAGGCTCCAACTTCGAGGGATAGAGGGCATCGGCCTCGGGGCGCACCTGAAAGATGATGGCGTTGATGCCGGCCTCCTGCAGGGAGTTGAGCTGAGCGATAAGGGTGTCCTGCATCTTTTGGGCGGGCATACCCTTGAACTGCCCGTTCACCGTCTGTATCCAAGCTCCACGGAATTCACGTTTGGGATAGCGAGGGTGGCTCAGCCCCTGTGCGGACACAACGGCAAAGGACGACGCCAAGAGCAAACACCCCAAGAATAGTTTTTTCAGTGTCTTCATTGTTTTCATCGGTTTTCTGCTAAATGATTGCAAAGATAGTGAAAGTCAGAAGCAGAAAAACAAGCTTGCTTATTTTTTTTGCTGAGACACATCCTATTTTATTTAATTATCACCTGCCACAAACACACAAACGCCCGGATAAGGCTATGTTTCGAGGAGGCAAAAACAATGCTTCGCAAAACCGAAGGCAATGTTTCGCTTGAAAGAAAGCACCGGTGACACTCACAAAATGCAGACAAAAGTTGTGGGTTGCCTCGATTTTGCGTAAGTTTGCACTTTAAAGCAAGAAAAGACAATGAGCGAAACGAAATCCATCCTCATAAAAGGCGCCCGCGTCAATAACCTGAAGAATATCGACGTGGAGATACCGCGCAATCGGTTGGTGGTCATCACCGGCCTGTCGGGCTCGGGCAAGTCTTCGCTGGCCTTTGACACTCTTTATGCCGAAGGGCAACGACGCTACGTAGAAAGCCTCAGCAGCTATGCGCGCCAGTTCCTGGGGCGCATGAGCAAACCCGAATGCGACTATATCAAAGGTATCCCGCCTGCCATCGCCATCGAGCAGAAGGTGAACAGCCGTAACCCACGTTCCACCGTGGGCACCTCGACCGAAATCTACGAATACCTGCGCCTGCTCTATGCCCGCATCGGACGGACGTTCAGCCCCGTCAGCGGGCAAGAGGTGAAGAAGCACTCGGTGGAGGACATCGTAAACTGCACGAAGGAACACCCCGAAGGCACCCGCTTCACCCTGCTGGCACCCCTGATCCTGCCCCAAGGACGCAGCCTGCGGGAGCAGCTCGACATCGACCGCAAGCAGGGTTTCACCCGCCTGGAGGTGAACGGCCAGATGGTGCGTATCGACGAATACGAGCCGCGCGAAGGAGACACCCTCTTTCTGCTGATTGACCGCATGACGGTCTCGTCCGAGAAGGATGCCATCAGTCGCCTGACCGACTCCATTGAAACGGCCATGTACGAAGGCGACGGAGCCTGCCTGCTCCGCTTCTACCAAGCAGACGGGTCAACGTCACTCTACCGTTTCAGCACCAAGTTCGAGGCGGACGGCATCACCTTCGAAGAACCCAACGACCAGATGTTTTCCTCCAATTCACCCGTAGGAGCCTGCCCTGAATGTGAAGGCTTCGGGCGAGTCATCGGCATCGATGAACATTTGGTGGTGCCCAACCGTGCTCTGTCCGTCTACGATGGAGCCGTGCTGTGCTGGCGTGGCGAGAAAATGGGTGAATGGCGCGACATGGTCATCCGTGGCGCTGAAAAGGCCGGCTTCCCCATCTTTACCCCCTACTTCGAGCTGACCGACGAACAACGACGAATGTTGTGGGAGGGCACACCCTACTTCGAAGGCATCAACGCCTTCTTCCGCATGTTGCAGGAAAATCAATATAAAATACAATACCGCGTGATGCTGGCCCGCTATCGTGGCAAGACCCTCTGTCCGCGCTGCCACGGCACACGCCTGAAGCCCGAGGCCGGCTATGTGAAGGTGGACGGACGCAGCATTTCCGAGCTGGTGGATCTGCCCGTCACGGATCTAAAGGAATTTTTCGACCATCTGAAGCTGACCGACCACGAGACGCAGATAGCCCGCCGCATCCTAGCGGAGATAAACAGCCGCATCCGTTTCCTCGTCGATGTAGGGCTGGGCTATCTCACCCTGAATCGCTTGAGCAACTCCTTGTCGGGTGGCGAAAGCCAACGCATCAATCTGGCCACTTCGCTGGGCAGTAGCCTCGTAGGCAGCCTCTACATTCTGGACGAACCCAGCATCGGTCTTCACAGCCGCGACACGGACAAACTGATACATGTTCTGCGCCAACTCCAGCAGCTGGGCAACACCGTTGTCGTGGTGGAACACGACGAGGAGATTATCCGCGCCGCGGACTACATTATCGACATCGGTCCCAAGGCCGGACGCCTGGGAGGCGAAGTCGTATATCAAGGCGACATGAAGGACCTCCGGAAACACAGCAACAGCTACACCGTACGCTACCTGCTGGGCGAAGAAACGATCCCCGTGCCTGCCCATCGCCGCCCGTGGAACAACTACATCGAGATAAAGGGTGCCCGCGAGAATAACCTGAAGGGCATCGATGTACGCTTCCCGCTGAACGTGATGACGGTGGTGACAGGTGTCAGTGGTTCGGGCAAGAGCACACTGGTGCGCGACATCTTCTATCGGGCATTAAAACGCGAGTTGGACGAATGCAGCGAGCGTCCGGGCGAGTTCGTCAGTATCGGCGGCAATCTTCGTAACTTGCGTAATGTGGAGTTCATCGACCAAAACCCCATCGGCAAATCGTCACGCTCAAACCCCGTGACCTACCTCAAGGCCTACGACGAGATACGCAAGCTCTACGCTGACCAGCCGCTGGCCAAACAGATGGGCTACACTCCCGGCTACTTCAGTTTCAATAGCGAAGGCGGCCGTTGCGAAGAATGCAAGGGCGAAGGCACCATCACTGTCGAGATGCAGTTCATGGCCGATCTGGTGCTGGAGTGCGAGTCGTGCCACGGCAAACGCTTCAAGCCCGACACGCTGGAGGTACGCTTCCACGACGCCAATATCTACGACGTACTGGAGATGACCGTCGACCAGGCCATCGATTTTTTCAGCCGGCACGGACAGAAAAAGATAGCCCGCAAGCTGCAACCCTTGCAGGATGTGGGATTGGGTTACATCAAGTTGGGACAATCCTCCTCCACCCTCTCGGGCGGTGAAAACCAGCGTGTCAAACTGGCTTACTACCTGAGCATGGAGAAAGCCGATCCTACCCTTTTCATCTTCGACGAGCCGACTACCGGTCTCCACTTCCACGACATCCGCAAGTTGCTCGAAGCCTTCGATGCCCTCATCCTCCGCGGACACAGCATCGTCATCATCGAACACAATCTGGACGTCATCAAGTGTGCCGACTACGTGATAGACCTTGGTCCTGAGGGTGGTGACCGCGGAGGCAATCTGGTCGTGACAGGCACGCCCGAAGAAGTGGCTGCCTGTGCCGCCAGCTATACAGGCCAGTTCCTGAACGAGAAACTACACCAAGCCGGAGCCTGACTATGCAAACGCCTGCCATCATCCTGACCATCGCCGGCTCCGACCCCTCGGGCGGAGCAGGCATACAAGCCGACATCAAAGCAATCTCGGCTATGGGAGGCTATGCGGCCGCAGCCATTACCGCTGTCACCGTACAAAACACACGAGGTGTCACCGCTGTCAGCTATCTGCCCGCACAGCTTGTGACCGCACAGGCAGAAGCCGTGCTGAATGATTTACATCCCGCGGCCATCAAAATCGGCATGACGGGACGGGCCGATATCATTAAGAGCTTGGCTGACTGTCTGCGCAAGCATCCCGATATACCCGTCGTACTCGACCCTGTCATGTTGTCGAGCAGCGGTCATCCGCTCATGGAATCCGATGCCATCGAAGCCCTTCGCACAGAGCTGTTTCCGCAGTGCCGCTTGGTGACACCCAATCTGAACGAGGCTGCCAACCTGCTGGGGACTCCACTCCATACGCCTCAAGACATGGAGCAGGCAGCCGTTAAGCTATATGACCACTACGGATGCGCCTTCCTCCTGAAAGGTGGTCATCTGGACGGAGACCGGATGACGGACATTCTCTTCGACGGACAGCCATACCGCTTCAGCAGTCCTCGCATTGTCACAAACAACCTGCACGGCACAGGATGCACCCTTTCGTCCTCCATCGCCACCTTGTTGGGACAGGGCCACTCCCTGCCCGAAGCTGTACGCTTGGGAAAAGCCTATATGGACAAAGCCATTGAAGCAGCACGCGAGTGGCGGATAGGTTGTGGCTACGGCCCGCTGTGCCATTTTCCACCCACCTTCAAACCCGAAGAATAACCCACATGCAGATTATCATACTCACCGCCCCCGATTTCCTGCCCGACGAGGCTCGGGCACTGACCTCCCTCTTCGACCACGGTCTCCACCGCCTGCACCTGCGCAAGCCGGGCTGTACGGAAGCACAGCTCGAAAGCCTCATCCGCAGCTTACCGGCCGAATACTACGAACGCATCAGCCTGCATGACCATTTTCCCCTGCAAGCGCGCTATCACCTGGGAGGTATCCACTTAAACGGACGTAACCCTCACGTTCCCCAAAACTTCCAAGGCATCGTGAGCCGCTCGTGCCATTCGTTGGAGGAAGTGGCTCGGTACGCTTCGCAGACCGACTACCACTTCCTGAGTCCTATCTTCGACAGTATTTCCAAACAAGGCTACCGCTCAGGCTTCGATATGGCACAGCTCCGCCAAGCTGCTTGCGAGGGCATTCTCACCCGCAAGACCATCGCCTTGGGTGGTGTGTCAGCCGACAAGCTTCCGCTGCTCCACGACATCGGCTTCGGAGGCGCCGCCTTTCTGGGCGACATTTGGCACAATTATCACTCGGCTGCTGATCTTCCCGCCCTGCTGAGCCATTTCGATAGACTGATGCGGATTTGCGAAGAAATTACTTCTTCAGACGAGCGATGATTTCCTCGGCCACCTTCTTGCCGGACATCAACATGCCACCGAAGATGGGTCCCATGCGGGGCGTGCCCGATACGGCAGATGCGGCCATACCGCAAACGTAAAGACCGGGATAAATTTCCTTGGTGCCGTTCACCACTTCTTCCTCTCCCGACACGACGTCCAATGAACGCTCGCCGATAACCGCTCCCGTCTCGGTAGCCAGACGGATGCCGTTCTTGCGCGCCACGGTGGCGGCAATCTCGCTATCGTGTCCGGTGCCGTCGATGACCACCTTGGCCAGGATGTTCAGCGGATCGACATGCAGACCTTCACGAAGTACGGGTGTCCAGTTGACAACCACACCGCTCACCTGATTATTCTTGAAAATAACGTCTTCCACCGAATAGCAGTTAAAGATGGTGGCACCTGCGTGTACGGCGTGATAAAGCAGCGAAGAAGTGCTCTCTACAGAGTCCATCACATACAGACCGTCGGCAAAAGGCGCATGGTTAATTTCGAACTCGCGCACGATGTCCATCGCCTCCTCTTGGATGACAATCTGGTTGAACATCATCGCTCCGCCCCACATACCTCCACCGGGCGCCAATTTACGGTCGAACTGGGCTACCTTCAAGCCGGCCTTGGCCAGATAGTAGGCTGCCACGATACCGGAAGGTCCACCGCCCACAATGGCTACATCGAGGTCGAGGTTCTTCTCCAACTTCTCAAAATAGGTACTGATAATACCCTGTGATACTTTTGTTTCAATCATATTCATTCAAAATATTAATGTTATCAATCGTTTGTTTCTTTATCAATCTCAATCCTTCTCCACCGTCTCCTGCTCGGTATAGTCGCAATCGGTGAGACGCTGGCTGATGCGCATGGCGCAGAAATGGGGGCCGCACATGGTGCAGTACTTGCCGTTCAGGTGATTGGCCTCCTTATAATATTGCAACGCCCGTTCGGGGTCAAGGCTCAGGTTGAACTGATCTTTCCAGCGGAACTCGTAGCGTGCCTTGCTCAGAGCGTTGTCGCGCACTTCAGCGCCGGGATGTCCCTTAGCCAGGTCAGCGGCATGGGCGGCAATCTTGTAGGTAACCACGCCCACACGCACATCTTCCTTCTGCGGCAGAGCCAGATGCTCCTTCGGCGTAACGTAGCAGAGCATGGCCGTGCCATACCATCCGATCTGCGCGGCACCGATGGCGCTGGTGATGTGGTCGTAACCGGGAGCGATGTCGGTGACGATGGGGCCTAAGGTATAGAAAGGCGCACCATGGCATTTCTCGATCTGACGGTCCATGTTCTCGCGTATCTTGTGCATGGGCACGTGACCGGGCCCTTCGATAAAGGCCTGCACATTCTTCGCCCAGGCACGCTCCACCAGCTCGCCCATCGTGTCGAGCTCGGCAAACTGGGCACGGTCGTTGGCGTCGTAGATGGCACCCGGACGGAGACCGTCGCCCAGTGACAAAGCCACGTCGTATTGGGCGCAGATGTCACAAATGTCGTCAAAGTGCTCATAGAGGAAGCTTTCCTTCTGATGCACCTTGCACCACTGGGAGATGATGCTTCCACCACGGCTCACCATGCCGCAGAGACGTTCGTTGGCGTAATGGATGTTCTTCAAGCGGATGCCGCAATGGATGGTGAAGTAGTCCACTCCCTGCTCGCACTGCTCGATGAGCGTGTCGCGGAAGAGTTCCCACGTCAGGTTCTCGGCTTTCCCTTTCACCTTCTCCATCGCCTGATACATGGGCACGGTACCTACGGGCACGGGGCAGTTGCGGATAATCCACTCACGCGTCTCGTGGATGTTTTCTCCCGTGGAAAGATCCATCAGCGTATCACCGCCCCACTTGCAGCTCCAAATGGCCTTCTCCACTTCATCCTCAATGGTCGAGGTAGTGGCGGAATTACCGATGTTCGTATTGATTTTCACCAGGAAGCGTGCGCCGATAATCATCGGTTCGGCCTCCGGATGATTGATGTTGGCGGGTAGGACCGCACGCCCGGCGGCTATCTCCTGACGCACGAACTCAGGGGTGATGTAAGACTCAATGCCCAACTCGCGGTTGTTCATATTCTCACGGATGGCCACATACTCCATCTCGGGCGTAATGATGCCCTGCTTGGCGTAATACATCTGCGACACCTGATGACCCTTTTTCGCCCGATAAGGCAGGCGGATATGCTCGAAGCGCAGGTGGTCAAGGCTCTTGTCGGCCAGACGCTCACGTCCATATTCCGAAGAAATCTCGGGTAGCATCTCCACGTCACGTCCGCGTATCCACTCCTCGCGCAGGCGGGGCAATCCCTTGCGCAAATCTATCGCTACGTCGGGGTCGCTATAGGCGCCACTGGTGTCGTACACATAGACAGGCTCATTGTCGCGTCTCACTTGACGTCCGTCTTCGATGGTGACGGTAGGCGTCAGCTTCACACGCCGCATGCCCACCCGCACATCGGGATGGATTTCACCCTTCAGATAGACTTTCTCAGAGTCGGGATAAGTTATTCGAATGTTGTCCTTCATAAAATTACTGGATTATTTTTGGGTTAATTCTATAATTCGCTTCATTTCGCCCACAGGGTCCAGGGCGCGCAGGATGCTGCCGCTCAGGGTAATGCCGTTCAGGCCCGTCGCCTTCAGGTCGGCTATGTCGTCTGCCCCAATGCCACCGATGCCTACAATGGGCAGGTTGATTTCCTGTTCCTCCATTTGCGAAAGGATGGTGCGATAGCCCTCCAGGCCGAGGATAGGCGCCAGGTTCTTCTTGGTAGTGGTGTAGCGGAAAGGGCCGCATCCGATATAGTCAGCTCCCGCACGATGGAGGCGCTGCACGTCGTCAAACGTATTGGCCGTTCCGCCGATGATGAATTCAGGCCCTAAGTAGGCTCGTGCCTCGTCGACCGGCATATCGAGCTTTCCCAAATGGACGCCGTCCGTGTGAAGACGCTTCACCAGCTCCACCCGATCGTCCAGCACGAAAAAGGCATTGAAATCACGGCACAAAGCCTGCACCTCCCGTGCCACAGGCTCCACCTCTTCGTCCGAAGCATCCTTCATCCGAAGCTGAATCCAACGGCAACCGCCTTCAAGGGCTATACGCGCCGAGTCGAGGTAACTGATTGTATCGGTAAAATGGGTTATAAACTGTACTTGAAACATGTCGCTCCTTTCTTGCATTGAACATTATTATAGAAAACAGAACAGGAGCATCCGTACAGACGCATTCATGAGAAGTTCAAACAGGACACACTCAAAAAAATCCCTACGGCGGCATGACCCGCATCAGGTTCATTGGGTATAATCTCAGCCATTGCATTCGCACAAGGCACCCCTTTTTCTGAAATCCGGGACAAATAAAAGAATAAAAAATGAGATTTCAAAGAAACATAGGCTATTTTAAGATTAAATGAGTGCCCGCAAACACGCTTTGCAAAGGCAGGAGAAAAGTTCTGCAAAGGTGGGAGAAAAGTTCTGCGGAGAGATAACAAGAGCCTTGTAAAATTCACAAAAAGAGGGTGTGTCAAAATGTAGAGAAGTATTCAACCTCCCCGGAGGAGGAGAGTTTAGTTAGCACTTTATATTCTGACACACCCTCTTTTATCTTTCCGGACTTTTATCAGAAATAAAATCCGAAGCCGACCTTCAATCCTAATTCGGAGCGGTCCTTGTTGATATCCCAATAAACGGCAGGTTCGATGGTCACCGTCTTCGAAAGGAAGTAGGCATAACCCGCTTCAAGCCCGAAGCCCACAAGGGTGCGCTTGTCGTGCGTCCACACATGATGGTTCAAGTTGACATCAGCACCCAAAAACACGCCTACCTTATCGAAGTAATAACGCCCGCCGACACCCAAGATGTAGTTATCGGAGCCGCCGCCCTGCCATTCGGCACCGGCACGCAACAACAACGCCACATTGTCCATCACGAAGGCACCTCCATTGGCTTCAATGCCAAAGTGAGCTTTCTCCGACTCAGTATTATAAGACAAGTTCAAACCCGTCACGGACGGATTGACAAACCACTTTCCTTTCTCGAACTGCGCCTGAGCCACAACCGTGACCAACAACAGGCTAAACGTAAACATCAGTTTCTTCATGTGAGTGTTCATTTTAATCAAACAATTTTTCCCGCAAATGTAACCAAAAATATGAGATCACACTTATCTGCAAAGGGAAAACTTCATTTTAACCCTTTCGTCCGCTCTCTGGACTTCCACACAACGAACCAGATGAAGGCCACTACGGCCGCGCACACGGCTATCAGGCCCGCATATTGAGTACCCAAGCCCAAACCTTCGGGAGCCACACAGATATAAGAAGCGCATACGGCGGTCATAAACAGGGCGGGAAGCAGGGTGATGCAAAAGCTAAAGCGGGCACGCTCGCGCGCCAGCCACACCGTAACGGCCCACAAGGTGAACACTGAAAGCGTCTGGTTGGCCCAAGCGAAGTAACGCCAGATAACCTGGAAACCGTCGGCGTCGCGCAAGCTATAGATAAGCAGGGCGGTAGCGGCCATGAACATGGGGACGCATATATACAAGCGGCGGCGTACGGACTTCTGATCCAGCTTCAGGAAATCGGCCACGATGAGACGAGCCGAGCGGAAGGCCGTGTCGCCGCTGGTGATAGGAGCGGCCACCACACCCAGAATAGCCAACACACCGCCGAATTCACCCAACCAATCCTTGCTGATGTCGAACACCACGACGGAAGCATCGCTCACTCCCATGCCGTTCTCGTGGAAGAAGTAAGTGGCTACCGTGGCCCAAATCAAAGCTACAATTCCCTCGGTAATCATGGCACCGTAGAAGATGGGGCGGCCGTGACGTTCGCTCGTCATGCAACGCGCCATCAAGGGACTTTGCGTGGCATGGAACCCGGAAATGGCACCGCACGCGATGGACACGAACATCATCGGGAAAATGGGGTTGGAAGAAGCCTGCGGATGCGTGTTCTGCAAGCCCTCCCAAAGTTCGGGCAAATCGGGTGACTTTACATAAAACATCACCAGGAGCCCCACCGCCATGAAAAGCAAAGCGATGGCAAAGAGGGGATAGATTTTACCGATAATCTTATCAATGGGAAGCAAAGTAGCCAGGATATAATAGACGAAGATAACGATAATCCAGAAATTCACGTCAAGTGCCTCGGGCGTAAGCTTGGCCAGCAACCCTGCGGGTGAAGCCACAAACACAGCCCCCACGAGCATCATCAGTATCACGGTAAAGCCGCGCATCACCTGCTTGGTGGGTAGTCCCAGATAGCGTCCGATAAGCTCGGGCAGGCTTTCCCCGCCGTTGCGCAATGAAAGCATACCGCTCAGATAATCATGGACAGCCCCCGCAAAGATACTTCCCAGCACAATCCACAGATAGGAAGCAGTGCCAAACATGGCTCCCATGATGGCTCCGAAGATGGGGCCTACTCCGGCAATGTTCAAGAACTGAATCATGAAAATCTTCCACGTAGGCAAGGGAATGAAGTCTACGCCGTCGGTTTGTGTCAGGGCAGGAGTGGGACGGCCGTCAGGGCCGAAGATGCGCTCCACGACCCGTCCATAGAGAAAATACCCGGCTATTAACGCCAGCAGGGCGATTGTAAACGTAATCATAGTAGTTTCTTTTATTTAGCGCACAAATGTAATGGTTTTCAGATTAAATGACATCATATTAAAAGAGTTTTTGTAAATTCGCCGACAAAAACAGAGAAGAAAAGGACAAACCGTCATGAGCATGAACCGCATATACCTGCTGATCGCCTTCAGCTGTCTGATAATATTCAACCTGTCCGCGCAGCCCGCCCCCAAACACGAGGTGCGCGCCGCATGGATAACCGCCGTCTACGGCCTCGACTGGCCGCGCACCAAGGCGACCACGCCGGCAGGCATCCGGAAGCAGAAAGAGGAGTTGGTGGAAATATTGGACAAACTGAAAGCCGCCAACTTCAACACCATCTTGTTTCAGACGCGCACGCGCGGTGATGTGCTCTACCGGTCGGACATTGAGCCTTATAACTCCATCCTGACAGGCGAAAGCGGCAAAGACCCCGGCTATGACCCGTTGGCCTTCGCCGTGGAGGAATGCCACAAACGGGGAATGGAGTGTCACGCCTGGATGGTGACCATCCCGTTGGGAGGACGCAAGCATGTAGCCTCGCTGGGCAAGCGGTCGGTCACCCGCCGGCAGCCCGGCATCTGCGTGCCCTACAAGCGCGAATATTTCCTCAACCCCGGTAATCCCAAAACCAAAGAATACCTGATGAGCCTGGTCAAGGAAGTGGTGGAAAGATATGACGTGGACGGCGTACACTTCGACTACCTGCGTTACCCCGAACGCGCCTTACGCTTTCCCGACAGATACGACTATCGGAAGTATGGCAACGGCCGGAGTCTTGACCAATGGCGGAGGGACAACATCACGGAAATCCTGCGCTATATATATAAAGGTGTAAAACGGCTGAAAACCTGGGTTAAGGTCAGCACCTGCCCCGTCGGGAAATTCCGCGACACGAGCCGCTACTCATCCAACGGATGGAACGCCTTCCACACCGTCCATCAGGATGTACAGGGATGGCTGGGCGAAGGTATCCAGGATCAGATTTACCCCATGATGTACTTCCGCGGCAACGCCTTCTATCCGTTTGCCCTCGACTGGCAGGAGCAAAGTAACGGTCGCCATGTAGTGCCCGGCCTGGGCATCTACTTCCTCCACCCCAATGAAGGAGACTGGAGTCTGGACGAAATCAAACGACAAATCAACTTCGTGCGCCGTCACCACCTCGCCGGAGAGGCGCACTATCGGGTGAAATTCGTGACAGACAACACAAAAAATCTTTATGACGCCCTGCAACAGGAATTCTACGCCTACCCTGCCCTACAACCGCCCATGACATGGGCGGACAGCATAGCACCCGCCCCGCCTACCGGCCTGACTTGCGAACGGATTGCCGACGGATACACGCGCCTGCGCTGGCAAGCCGCCACAGACAACGACCAACGCAACGCACCCACCTACGTGGTTTATGCCTCGGACGAGCTGCCCGTCAACACACAAGACCCTGCCAACATCGTAGCCACGGGCATACGCCAGACAGAATACGTCTATGCTCCCATCCTGCCGTGGAACTCACGCCGCCACTTCGTCGTGACGGCCACAGACAGATATGGCAACGAAAGCGCACCTTCCGCCACCGCAAGCCGCTACTAATCCACCTCCAGCAAAGCCACGCAACGGCTTTCCGCCGTAACCGGCACCAGCGGAAGGCATCCACCGACCAGTCGGCCACCCTTCACGACAGGAGGCGACTCCAGTTGCCTGCGTCCGGCAGCCTCCTGCAAAGCCGAAGGACTCGGATAATGTTCGATGCGGAAATGTCCGCTCAAATCGGAAGCCAGCACACGCTCCGCCAGGCGAAGCGCCACAATCCCCATGTTCATGCGCAGGTTGACCTCCACCATCGGATGAATACGGAAGCCGCCCTCAGCCCTGCACACCATCATGTCCACTCCCAAACAGCCGCGATAACCGGCCTCGGCATAGACTTCCAACAAAGAAATAAGCCGTCTGCGCAAGGCATGCAGGCCCTCGACGGAGACATAACGCGACATGTATTCCTCAAAAGCGGCAGACGAAAGGACGCGATTGCCCAGATAGCGCCCACGACCATCCGTCGCAAACAAAGAATAACCTTCGAAGACAACCGCACCCCAAGAGTTAATGACGAATTCCATGGCAAAATCTTCCACCTTATCATAAATAGGGGAAGCGACAACCGCACCCTGCTCCCGCAATACACGCCCGCACCAGCCGGCGGCTACCGAAAACTCACCCCGACACCAGCACAAGCCCTTCCCGCTACTCGACCACGGTGCCTTGAACACCACACCCTCCCGATGTCGTCCGGCATACACCCGGCAATCATCCACCGACCCGAGCACCTCAGCCTCGCCACAATAGAGCGCATCAGCAGGCACTCTCTTCAACAAAGACACAGAAGTCTGCCTGGAAGCCAACACGCGATAAGTCTCTATCCAATCTGCAGACGGCAAGCTATCGACTCCGACACCCTGCTTCAGGAAGAAATGACGAACGGCCGGATTCCAGCCCCAGGGCAACATTTCCACCTCGCCCATCCGCATCGCGTCCGCACCCGACACGGCCTCCACTTGCAAATTAAACAAATCGCTCATTTGCGAAGCGTAAGGCACCGCATTACCATCGGCAAGCCAGACTTTTTCGCCCGGCTCCGCATACCATAGGGGAAGCAACGCCAAATCGCGCGCCATGCCTCGCACCTGCTCGGGCGCAATATAATGCCCTCCATTGCAAGCCAAAGCCAGATCTGTATCGGGATTAAAATAATGTATCCTCACTTTTTTTTATTCTTAAAACGCGGTTACAATTCTCGTACATGCCTTATTTTAGGAGACAAAAATACGACTTTCGTTTCAGCCTGACAAACTCCCCCTTCCCTCTCTCCTTCATCTCCGCACTCGATGCCGGTTTCGTTAGACAGACCGTATAAAATGGCGCTGTCTGACGACACGGGGCGTGAGGTAATGACGACACGTGTCATGAGGTGGTGACGGCACGGGGCGTGAGGAGGTGACGACACGTGCCGTGAGGTGCTCACGCAAAAGCGTGAGAAACAGCTTTCACAAACAGCTTCTTCAGCTTCCTCAAGTGCCACTTGAGCAACGTAAAGTGCCACTTGAGAGATGTAGAGTGCCACTTTGGGTGTGTGAAAGGAGCTGTTTGTCCTCCCCTGTAATCACTTTCCCCGAAACATCCTTCACGCCTTCACGGGAATATAACCAATTGCTATACAATAGAATACGGTGAAGGATACATCCTTCACGTGAAACTTCACAATTGTGTCGAGCCTTCACTTCATGGCATAGACTATCAATACGGCTCCTTCATCCATCAAGCTTTTTTCCGCCTTTGCATCGGCTTTCGGGAAGCCTGCGCTCATCAATTCTTTGTAGATTTCCATGTCCGCCAGATACGAGATGAACTTACCCTGGTAACCCGCCTTTGGGAAGAACAATATGCCGGCGGCGTTTGTCTCACTGTTGCCCATGAAGCGTTGTCGCCTCCTGTCATACACGCAAGTCTGGATATAGTCTCCGGCTAATACATCGGCAGCCCAATAATTGCCGCAACAAACGGGCGTCGAAGCCAGGTATTGGTAACCTCCCTTGTCTATTTCATTGCTGTTCCCACGGATATCCGCGGGGATTTTCTTTTCAAAATCAACGGCTATATGGTAAAGGTTATCCGGATGACTTCGTGGGACAGCCGTGAAGCCATCGAAAAACAGGGAACTGAAATAAACGTTGTCATCATCCGAGGTAAAGAAAGACAAGGGAGCGAACGGGACACGTTCATCGGGATCATAAGGCAGCAGTCTGCCTATGATTTGAAAATCAGCGTCAACGACGAACAACAGATGGTTTGAATGAGGCATGTTGCGTTCAGACATGGGCATCATGCCCAACAGGAATTTGCCGTCGGCCAAATACGCCAAGTCATCCGCCACCAAAGGCATGTCCTTAGTCCCGATAAAAGCCCCGTCCTTGCACGCATAGATGAATACCTTATGGTGGTAATTGTCGATGAGATAAAGTCTTTCACCGTCTGTTGTGAAATTCCTCATTTCCAGGTATTCACCTGGACCATTTCCTTTTTTGTCCAAGCAATATAGGTATTTCCCTTCATTGTCATAAACCACGATTTTATCTCCCCTCAGGTCGGCAATGTAAATGTAGGCATCATCCACCAGCACTTTATCCGCCTCATAGATAAAGGCTTCGGCAGGGGTTTCAAGCGGAATGTAACTGACGTTTGCTATACATTCTGCCAAAGAGATCGTGTCCAGTGGCAAGCGGAATTCCGCACATTCCACCGGATGATAAACTGACTTGTCACGCTTGCTTGACTGACAGGAGCACAACATGGATAGTAACAATAACAACCCGATAAGATACCTCATATTTTCCCTATTTTTAATGTGATGATGAAAAAGTGCGTCGGAGTGAATCCTTTAGTCACAACCGTCAATGCAAAAATATGCTTTTTAAAACTTAAAACAAAACCCTTCGCTCATTTTCGCATTTCAGTTGCTCGGATCGACAAATAGAAGTGTACATCAGTGAAAGGCAGGGATAGTTTCGCCAGGAAAATCCGCTTCCCCTATTCATACCCTATTTATACTATACAAAATAAAAACGGCTGAAAGTCAACCGTTTCTTGTATCTGAAAGACACAGACGCAAAGGATAACTTAAGAGACATTTCTTCGTTTTTGTGAGAAAATCATAGATTTAGTCTTTGCAAGTACAAACATTTGCAGTACCTTTGTGGCGGTGTGTGAAAACCATACCGTTACATTTGGGTAAAAATAGCGTTTTGCTATTGTCTGTTGTCTCGAGAAACTACCACAATCAAAAGGCACACAAAGGCAATAAACACAAAACGCCTGTGCTATAGCGTGGGTTGTGCAGTCTTATGTGTGCAGGTATGTGGTAGTACCTTCGAGGCGTGAGCAATGTACATCTCGCGCTTTCTTTTTATGGTTATGCGTGAGGGTGAAGATGGATTGAATTAACTTTATGTATAACTAAAACAAAAAGAAAGATGAAAAAACTATCTTTTATCGTTACACTGATGCTCTTTACATCAGTTGTCAATGCTCAGAATTTGACAGGAAACAGCTATCGTGGCTTTGTGGATGCAGGTTACTCCATCGGTATTGGTGATTATGAATTTGGACGTTTTGAGGTGAATACATCTCATGGCTATCAGTTTAACCCATATTTTTTCCTTGGTGCCGGAATGGGCTTTCATTTTATGTCTTCGTATGAAACAGATGGGATGGAAATAGCTTTAGATAAAAGAGATAGCCAAGTAGATATACCTATATTTGCAAATGTACGCTGTAATTTTAGCAAAAAGAAAGTTGCGCCCTTTATTGATTTGAAAGGAGGCACTTTTGTTACAAATAATGGAGGACTATATGCAAACGCATCTATTGGATGTCGAGTTTCCCTTAATGAAAAACAAGCGATAAGCATAGCAGTTGGTTATGCCTCAGAAAAACTTGAATTTGAGACATTTGATAGTTTCATTGGTCACACAAGCATGGATTACACCAGGAGTGCTACAAAATACACAACTGAGTCTATCTCAATAAAACTTGGATTTGAATTTTAACGTCTAAGTACTGTTTTAGGAAATGGGGATTTGAAGGAGGCGAACTCGCTATGATATGCTTTTTATCTTATGAGGACTGGCTCCTTAATGAAAAGGAATGCGCTTATTGTATAGAACTTGATTCTATCCTCGAAGTTATAAATGTACATGAAGTCAAGGGACCAATGAAAATTAGAAAAACGGTTCACTACTGTCCAATAATAACACTACTATAAAATCCCGTCTGCAACCATATCTGTAGGCGGGATTTCTCATTTACGTTTTTCTATAAGGTATGGGGAGGGGGAGAGAGGAGCATCACGTTTCCCTATTCTATAGTATAAGGAGGGCTAAGTTTTTTTGTAGAAAGAATTTAAAACATAAAGTTAAACCCTCTCTTTTGCGAAGCATTGAATCGTTCAATCTCCAAAGAGAGTGATTTCCTTAATTGCTCGGCCATAAATGCCAAGAAAGGCGAATTGCTATCCGCTTCTTGCGATTGGCGCAAAGCGAGAATATACTCATCTCGGTCTTCCTTGAATATTTTAGTCGGGAAAAGGTTATAAAGAAACTGGATGTAGTTCATCAGCAATCGGGAGGTACGTCCGTTACCATCCACCCACGGATGGATAGTCACCAAGTTCAGATGAGCGTTGAAGCTTAGTTCGTATTGTTCCCGAATAGTGGACGCCGTGCCAAGACGCTCTTGCAACCGGCTACATAGTTCATTGACCTTTGCAGGAACTTTCTGATAATTCATATAAGAACGTCCACCGATGCCAGCCGTAACGCCACACAAACGATATTCGCCTTTCGAGGAATCGAAAGAACCGCCCATCACGTTATGGACACTCCCGGTTGTGCGCATCAAGGTTGCGTTTAGCGTTTGCAGGAAAGCGGGGGTAAGGGGAGTTGCGTGCCTTGCTTCTTCTTTTGCCAGTTCGTAGGCTTTCTTCAAGTCTTCATTCATCAAATGGTAAACGAGCGGCTTGCCGCCAGCTACTACACCTTCATCAAACAGGAGTTGGGTTTCCACTTCCGTCAACGTAGAGCCTTCTATGGCTGTGGAATGGGCAATAAGAGAATAGAGGTAGTACTTTTCATAGTCCACCGCTTCACTGATACCAAGTTTCTGAAACTTTTGGTGCAGTGCTTCTATCTCCTGCCATATACCTTGTCCCATTGATTACCGTTTAATTGGCTTCATTTTTATTCAAAGGTACGTTTTTTGCGTTGTTCCACCAAGCAAAATCTGCACTTGCATATCCCACTATTTTGCACGCGTGGAGAAAATGTGGGAAAACTTAGGTAAAAGAAAAAGCTAAGTAATTGACTATTCAATACTTAGCTTTTACTCTTGTACCCAGACCCGGGGTCGAACCGGGATGGAAGTGAATCCACTGGTGTTTGAGACCAGCGCGTCTACCGATTCCGCCATCTGGGCATCGCATTGATTTCTCAATTGCGGTTGCAAAGATACAGCTTTTTTCTAAACTGGCAATAGTTTCTTAAAAAAAAGAAGAAAAAAGAAGAAAACCATGGGTAAATATTCCCTATTCTAAAAATATGATGTACTTTAGCGGAAACTTTAAACGAAAGACAACCATGACAACAAACAAAAACAATTTTTGCGTCATCATGGGTGGAGGAATCGGCAGCCGCTTCTGGCCGTTCAGCCGTAAAACGCTGCCCAAACAGTTCCTCGACTTCTTTGGCACCGGACGTTCCTTGCTGCAACAAACTTTCGACCGCTTCAAGAAGATTATACCAACGGAGAATATTCTCGTTGTGACCAACGCTCTTTATGCCGACCTTGTCCAGGAACAGCTACCTGAACTGACGCCCGAACAGATCTTACTGGAACCAGCCCGACGAAACACGGCTCCCTGCATCGCATGGGCATCTTACCACATACGTGCCATCAATCCTAACGCCAACATCGTGGTGGCTCCGTCGGATCATCTTATTCTGAAAGAGACTGAATTTCTGGACAGCATTGTAAAAGGACTGGACTTCGTGGCCGGCAATAACAAACTGCTGACGCTGGGCATCAAACCCAACCGACCGGAGACGGGCTATGGCTATATACAGATAGCCGAAACCGCAGGCGACAACTTCTACAAAGTGAAGACTTTCACAGAGAAGCCCGAACTGGAACTGGCGAAAGTGTTCGTAGAGAGCGGTGAGTTCTACTGGAATGCCGGTCTGTTCATGTGGAATGTGAACTCTATTATCAAAGCCGGGGAGGACTTGCTGCCTGAATTGGCGGCCAAACTGGAAGCCGGAAAAGACGTCTATGGAACTCCGGACGAAAAGAAATTCATCGAAGAGAATTTTCCCGCCTGCCCCAACGTGTCCATCGACTTCGGCGTCATGGAAAAAGCCGACAACGTTTACGTGTCTTTGGGTGACTTCGGGTGGTCGGATCTCGGCACTTGGAGCTCGCTCTACGAACTCTCACCAAAGGATTGTGACAGCAATGTGACTCTGAAATGCAACTCACTGCTCTACAACAGCAAAGAAAATATCATTGTCCTGCCCGAGAACAAGCTGGCCGTGATTGACGGCCTGGAAGGCTATCTCATCGCTGAATCAGACAACGTCCTGCTCATCTGCAAGAAAGACGAAGAGCACGCCATACGCAAGTATGTAAATGACGCGCAGATCAAGATGGGGGATGACTACATCTGACATTCCCATCCGCACACAAATACCAACAAGAAAGAGGCGACCCGGACGGGCCGCCTCTTTTGCCATTATCAGATGAGGAGGGGTATCAGAATGCGTTGCGAATTGCCTCGGCTACTGCCGCAAACTCATCGGCAGATAGCTGCAACTTGGGATTAGAAAAAAGCATATCTTTCTCACTCTGCATAGGAATGAGATGTATGTGTGCATGGGGCACCTCCAAGCCCAGTACAGCCATACCTACCTTCTTACAAGGGAATGCTCTGCCAACGGCCAGCGCCACTTTCTTCGCAAAGACATGCAGGGCAGCCAGTTCCTCATCATCCAAATCAAAGATATAATCCACTTCACGCTTGGGAATGACCAGCGTATGTCCTTTTACCAACGGGTTGATGTCCAGGAATGCGAAAAAGCGATCGTCTTCGGCCACCTTGTAGCTGGGTATCTCTCCCGCTACGATTCTACTGAATATACTTGCCATAACACTATACTTTATATTATATAAACAAACAAGGCAAGCCATCATACATAGCTTGCCTTACTTTTATCAGAATGAGATATTCACGACTTCCAGTTCAATCATGCCTTGGGGAACCTTAATCTGAGCCACCTCGCCCACTTTCTTGCCCAGCAAACCCTGTGCAATGGGAGTGTTGACCGATATCTTGCCTTCCTTCAGGTTGGCCTCACTTTCAGACACGATGGTGTAGGTCATCTTCATGCCATTCTTCACGTTCTTCAGCTCTACCTTATTCAGGATTTGCACGGAGTCGGTCTTCAGTTTCGATTCGTCGATAATCTTAGCATCGGCAATCACCGCCTTCAGCTTGCTGATTTTCATTTCGAGCAGACCCTGTGCCTCCTTGGCAGCATCGTACTCTGCATTTTCAGACAAGTCGCCCTTGTCGCGCGCTTCAGCAATGGCAGCCACCACCTTGGGACGCTCCACCGCTTCCAGTTGTTTCAATTCGGCCAGTAGCTTGTTGTAGCCGTCTTCTGACATATAAGCCATAAAATTTCCTCCTTAAAATTATCTTTTAATTGATGTATTATAAACAAAAAAGAATTCCAACATGTCGTTACCATGCTGGAACCCTCTTTTCATATTTCAGGGGCAAAGATAGCACTTAAAACGATACGCGCCAAGTGCCGTCAAGTGTTTTGTAACATATTTATTGAAGTCTACCTCTTTTCTAAGAAATTACAACAGTTTTCGAATAGCCGCATCCAAGTCCTTGATGGCTTCACCACGAGCCTCCAGTTCGTTGTCACGGTTCACGAGGAACAGTGTCGGCAGGTTCTGCACGTTGTAAAAGGTGACTACAGACGAGTAAACACCGTTAGCATCGCGCACGCACACCCAAGGCAGATTGCCGGCTGTGGTCTTCCAGTAGTGTTCATCTGCATCGAGCGACACCTGGTAAATTTCCAGCCCGCGAGAGGCATATTTGTCATACAAATCGCGCAACATATAGTTGTGACTGGCCGAAACGGCACTCTGGTAGACGGTAAAATCCAAAATCACCACCTTCCCCTTAAGCTCGGTCAGTTTACGCACGTTACCCTTCATATCACGCAGGCTGATGTCTATCACACCGGTTTCAGCCACCTGTACTTCTTCGGGCAACTCCACTGTCTGCTGTTGGGGTGTCCGGGTATTCTTCATTCCTTTAATAACGATGTTATAAAGGTTCTTCGAGCGATCGGCATGCGGATAATAGTTGTTCAGACTCGTGGCTACAGCTGCGAAACATTTGATATCATCACGACTGTTCAAGGGATCAAAGATCAGATAATCATTCACCTTCTGAAACAGGGCGAAGTAAGCGGCCGCTGTATTGGGAGCCGCAAAGATATAGCGTATCTTCACTTCATCCTTATAACGTTTCATCAAGGCCGCCAAGCTATCCTGAAAGACGTCTATACCGATGCGGTGAGCCTGCATCTCCTGAGACAGTTCGTTCACACGGTTCTGCAGCTGGAGTTGTTTTAACGACAATTCCCTGATTTTCTCGCTATTAGCCGAACCTTCCACGGTATATCCTGTAGCAAAGTCGCCATAGCCGGCCCGGACACGAACCGTCTCAGTGGAGTCCACGGAGAAGTTAATAACCTTGTCATCCACCCGGAGACGGTAGAACTCAGGGGACTCAGGACGGGCGCCCTCGAAACTGAAGCCCCCCGAGGAGCCCAGTTCTACAGAGTCAAGAGGAACAATTCCTTCAAGGGCCGAAGCCTCCAGATAAAGCATCTTGCCGTCGGCGCCGGTTACCGCACCTTCCACTTTGAATTTCGGTTCCGAATTACAGGCACCCAGCGCTACAGCCACAAGTGCCATCATGCATATTTTTCTCATATTGCCAGTGTGTTTATTTTCAAAATTGACGTGCAAATATAACTCCTTTTTACGGTTAGTCAAAGCATTTTCGACCCATCTTCCGCTCTAAACCCATAAAAAATCAACAAAGAGGCAAACTTTTATACTCATTCCCACCGGATTAAGCAAATAAAATCACTATCTTTGCGCGAATTTTGAAAGAAAATAGATATATTTATGATTAACCCAATTGTTAAGACGATCGAGCTTCCTGATGGAAGAACCATCACGCTCGAAACGGGAAAGCTGGCAAAACAGGCAGACGGTTCTGTAATGCTCCGCATGGGCAACACCATGCTGC
>CALUFR010000079.1 GCA_944319875.1 uncultured Bacteroides sp. | reverse complement strand
TGTCTGAGCGAAGCGAGTTTCTGCCTTTTAGCAAAAAGCAAGGGCGGAGTAGCCTACGAGCTTCAGCGCTTGATCCTTTCTTTTGGTATCTTTTCTTTCGTATCAAGACGAAAGAAAAGTACATAATTGGACAAGCGAAAGAAAAAGTACACGATAAGTTCCCCCCTCTTTACCTATTTAAATAATACTCTTCCGCCTGAGCCAATGTTTCAGGCTTGCCCACATCGAACCATCCTTCCGTGTCGATGGGGTAGCACTGGATACGTGCCTGCCGGCAGATATCTATGTAGAAAGGAATGATGGAGAACTTTCCGGTCCATTGCCCTTGCCCCATGTAGTCGAACACTTGGGGCGAGAGGACATGTACGCAGCCGAAGGCCAGTTCATTGTAGCGCCCCTCTTCATAAGTGGTTCCGGGCGGCAGAGTCTCTCCGGTCGATTTGTTGACCCATCCGCACAGGCGGTTGGCGTCATCAGCCAATAGGTAGCGGGCGGTTTGCCGGTGGTTGGTCAGCAGAGTGGCGTCGGCTCCGCTTTCTACGTGGTGGCGATAGAAGGCCGCCAGGTCGATGTTGGTCAGGATGTCGGCGTTGTGGATAAGGAAAGGCTCGCCATCGTCCAGCAGAGGGCGAGCCTTCAGGATGCCTCCGCCCGTGTCGAGCAGCTCGTCGCGTTCGTCGCTGATGCGGATGCGGACACCGAAATCATTGTTTGCCTTCAGAAAATCAAGAATCTGTTCACCGAAGTGATGGATGTTGATGACAAGGTCGTCAAATCCGGCTTCCTTCAGGCGCAGGATGACGCGTTGCAGCATAGGTACGCCTGCCACGCATACCAAGGCCTTGGGCATATGGTCGGTCAGCGGCCGGAGGCGCGTGCCCAGTCCGGCGGCGAAAATCATGGCTTTCATGTCAGTTTCTTGCTTTGAAAGTTTGTTCGATGTTCTGTTCGCGGTGCATCAGGTTCACCTGCACACCAAACGTTTGGTTCAGGTGCTCGGCCAGATGTTGGGCCGAATAGACGGAGCGGTGCTGGCCGCCCGTACAGCCGAAGCAGACGGACAGACTGGTGAAGCCACGCTCCATGTAGCGTTTCACGGAAGCGTCCACCAACGCATACACATGCTCCAGGAAAGTGGTGATTTCTCCGTCCTCCTCCAGGAAGCGGATCACGGGTTCGTCTAAGCCGGTGAAGGGCTTGTAACGCTCATACTTGCCGGGATTGTTCACGGCGCGGCAGTCGAACACAAATCCTCCGCCGTTGCCCGTCGGGTCTTCGGGGATGCCTTTCTTGTAGGCAAAGCTGGTGACCTTCACCACGAGACGGCGCTTTTGCAGATCGTCGGTGAATTGCTTCAGTTCGGTCAGGCGGGTCAGCACCTGGCAGAGGTAAGGATATTCGGGATAGGGCTCGCGGAGCAGCTGGCGCAGGTTTTCGATGGCAAAGGGCACACTCTGGATGAAGTGGGGCTTCTTCTCGAAATAGCCGCGGAAACCGTAGGCACCGAGCACCTGCATGGTGCGGAACAGCACGAAGTGGCGCAGCTGTGCCATAAAGTAGGCTTCGTCCACGGGTTGATACTTGCGTAGGGCGTCGATGTATTCGTGAAGCAACTCCTGGCGCAGACTTTCGGGATAGTTGGCTTTGGCTTGCCACAAGAAGGAGGCTACGTCGTAATAGACAGGACCTTTGCGCCCTCCCTGGAAGTCGATGAGCCAGGGCTCGCCGTTCTTGATCATGACATTACGGCTCTGGAAGTCGCGGTACATGAACGTGGCCGAGCTGCTTCGGAGCAGCACGTCGGCCATTTTCTGAAAGTCGTCTTCCAGCCGGTCCTCCAGGAAGTCGAGGCCGGTAGCCTTCAGGAAGCAGTACTTGAAGTAGTTCAGGTCCCACAGGATACTGCGTCGGTTGAATTCGGCTTGTGGGTAGCAGTAGGAGAAATCCATGCCTTCGGCTCCCGCAAACTGGACGGCAGGCAGCAGGCGGAGCGTCTTGCGCAGCAGTTGCTTCTCTTCCTCGTCGAAGACGCTAGTCTTGCGTCCCTTCTCGATGGCGTTGAAGAGCAGCGTGTCTCCCAGGTCTTCCTGGAGGTAATAGATGTCGTCATCCGACTTGATGAACACCTGCGGCACGGGCAGTCCCTGTCGGCGGAAGTGATCGGCCATGTAGAGGAATGCCCGGTTCTCCTCCACGCTCTCACCGCTCACTCCGATGAGGGTAGGGTCGCCTTTCAGGCGGAAATAGCGACGGTTGGAGCCCGATGCGGGCATTTCGACAATAGTTTCCGGTTCGTGGCCGGTATAGGCCGTATATAGTTTCTTCAGTTCTTCTGTTATCATGGCTTTTTTATTATTTTGGCGCTAAGGTAAGCTTTTCTGTTCAGATATGCACTTTCTTGAAGCGAAAAAAAGAATCTTTCGGGGAATGTGTAGGTAAATGATAATTCATCGGGCTGATTTAGGCGCGGATTACACGGATTTCACGGATTAAAAGTAACTGTCATGTTGAGCGAAGCCCGTAGGGCGGAGTCGAAACATCTCACATAGCGCATGAGAAAAGTGTTACGTGAGATCCTTCGACTCC
>CALUFR010000078.1 GCA_944319875.1 uncultured Bacteroides sp. | reverse complement strand
CGCCAGCCGAAGCCGTTCACGCTCTCATCGCGCAGCCTGCGCCTAAGTGAGGAGGCGTAAAGCGGAGTCCTTGCTTTTTGCGTGAAGAAAGGCAGACTGTCTGAGCGAAGCGAGTTTCTGCCTTTTAACAAAAAGCAAGGGCGGAGTAGCCTCCGAGCTTCAGCGCTTGATTTTTTCTTTTGGTATCTTTTCTTTTGCATCAAGGCAAAAGAAAAGTACAACCAAATTATCATTTACCTAAGTATTCTCCGAAAGAATCTCTTTTTTTGCTTCTACATGTTGTCAAACATATCATTAGGTGGCTATTGGATGAAAATATAGTGTTACTTTTACACTCAAAAAGATAAAAACAGGTTCAAATATCGATTATTATGAAAAAGCATTTCGTTAGTGTTGGAGCTGCAATTCTCTTAATTTCAGCTTCTTGTGTTCAATCCCCGACTCTTACGCAGTCAGGGTTAAATCCCGTAGATTTTCAGGCAACAGTAAACAATGCGCAGACGAATTTGTATACGCTGAAGAATGCCAACGGCATGGAAGTGTGTGTGACCAACTTCGGCGGACGCATTGTATCAATTATGGTGCCGGACAAGCAGGGTGTGATGAGAGATGTCGTATTGGGTTTTGACAGCATTGCCGATTACATTCATGTTCCGAGTGATTTCGGAGCTTCCATCGGGCGGTATGCCAACCGCATTGACCAGGGACGTTTCGTGTTGGACGGAGATACCATCCAGCTGCCGGTGAACAACTTCGGCCATTGCCTGCATGGAGGACCCGAAGGCTGGCAATATCAGGTCTATGACGCCCGCCAGACAGATGATGCGACGCTGGAGCTTACCTTACAGTCACCGGACGGTGACCAGAACTTCCCCGGCAACGTCACGGCCAAGGTGGTATATCAGTTGACGGATGACAATGCCGTGGATATCAAGTACACCGCTACGACGGACAAGAAAACCATCATCAACATGACCAATCATTCTTACTTCAACCTTTCCGGAAATCCGGCCCAACCGGCCACAGATCATATCTTATATGTCAACGCCGACAGTTATACGCCCGTGGACAGTACGTTTATGACAACGGGTGAGATTCTGCCGGTGGCAGACACGCCGATGGACTTCCGCACTCCCAAACCCGTGGGACAGGATATCGACAAGTATGATTTTGTACAGCTGAAGAACGGAAACGGTTATGATCACAACTGGGTATTGAATACGAAAGGCGACCTAACGCAGGTAGCTGCCCGCCTGACATCGCCCGAGACCGGAATTGTACTGGAGGTCTACACCAACGAGCCCGGCATTCAGATTTACAGCGGTAACTTCCTTGACGGAACCGTCACCGGGAAGAAAGGCATCGTCTACAACAAACGGGCGTCTGTCTGCCTGGAGACTCAGCATTATCCGGACAGTCCCAACAAGCCCGAATGGCCGTCGGTGGTATTGGAACCGGGACAGACATATCACAGTGAGTGTATCTTCAAATTCTCTGTGGAAAAATAATCTTTAATCCAAATACCTAAAAACATCAGCAGACATGAATTGGAATACAAATGAGTTTATTTGGTTGGACTGGGCGGTGCTGGCCGTAGGAGTGATCGCGATTGTATGGGCCATCTGCCGCGCCCTTAAGAAAGACAAAGAGAAGATGAGAGGCGCCGACAGTCAGGATTACCTTTTCGGAAAAGGCGAACCTTGGTACATCATTGGCGCGGCCATCTTTGCCGCCAACATCGGGTCGGAACATTTGGTAGGTCTTGCCGGTACGGGAGCCAAAGACGGCGTGGGCATGGCCCACTGGGAGATGCAAGGGTGGATGATTCTTATCTTAGGCTGGCTGTTCGTCCCGTTCTATCAGCTCTTGAACAACAAGATGGGTAAGATTATCACCATGCCCGACTTCTTGAAGTTCCGCTACACGCAGCGCACCGGCTCCTGGCTTTCCATCATCACCCTGATTGCCTACGTGCTGACCAAAGTCTCGGTGACGGCTTTCACCGGCGGTATTTTCTTTGAGTATCTTCTGGGGTTACCGTTCTGGTACGGTGCCATCGGTCTGATTGTCGTAACGGCTATTTTTACGGTATTCGGAGGCATGAAGGGAGTCATGACGCTGTCTGCCATCCAGACCCCGATTCTTATCATCGGTTCGTTCCTCGTCCTGTTTCTCGGACTTAGCATGTTGGGCGACGGCAGCATTACCGAAGGATGGTCGCAGATGATGGCCGCCTGCAATGCCGCGCACGATGGCTTCGGCACGACCCACATGTTCCATACAGACCCGGCTGATCCCATGTACCCGCAGTTCCCCGGTTACGTCGTGTTCCTCGGTGCGTCTATCATCGGTTTCTGGTATTGGTGTACAGACCAACACATCGTGCAACGTGTCTTGGGGCAGACTAAAGGAGAGGACAACGCCAAGGTTATGGCACGTGCCCGCCGCGGTACCATCGCTGCGGGTTACTTCAAGCTGCTTCCGGTATTTATGTTCCTGATACCCGGCATGGTGGCTTTTGCCTTGTCGCAAAAGACAGGCAGCGGCATCGTGATGGATCTCGCCAGTACGCATGACACGGACGGCGCTTTTGCCATGATGGTGAAGAACATCCTGCCTGCCGGTGTGAAAGGACTCGTGACCATCGGTTTCATTTGTGCGCTGGTGGCGTCGCTAGCTGCCTTCTTCAACAGTTGCGCCACGCTCTTCACCGAAGACTTCTACAAGCCGATGAAGAAAGGTATGAGCGAGAGCCATTATGTATTGGTGGGCCGCATTGCCACGGTGGTTGTCGTGATTTTGGGCCTGGCATGGATGCCTATCATGATGAACATGGGCAATCTTTATTCCTACCTGCAAGACATTCAGTCGCTGATTGCTCCTGCCATGGTAGCCGTGTTCACGTTGGGCATCTTCTCCAAGCGCATCACGCCCAAGGCGGGTGAATGGGGGCTGATCGGCGGTTTCCTGATAGGTATGTTGCGCCTTCTCACCAATGTTGTCACGAATTCGGGCAAGGCGCAGATGGACGGTGCGTTTTGGGATTGTACAGCTTGGTTCTGGCAGACCAACTGGCTGATATTCGAAGTCTGGCTGTTGGTATTCATCGTGATTGCCATGTTCGTGATATCCGCCTTTACGCCGAAACCCAGCGCTGCTCAGATAGAGGCCATTACCTTCACCAGCGACTATAAGAAATCTATCCGTGAAAGTTGGAACACGTGGGATATTGTCGCTTCGTTGGGCGTAGTGGCGCTTTGTGCATTGTTCTACATCTATTTTTGGTAATGACTTATGAATAATTATTATAGCTCCAATCCTCGGTTTTATGTTGGTATAGACTGCATCATCTTCGGATTCTCCGATGACGAACTCCACCTCCTGCTCCTGAAACGCAACTTTGAGCCCGCTCGGGGTGAATGGTCGCTGATGGGCGGATTCGTACAGGAAGGGGAAAGCGTGGACGATGCCGCCAAGCGTGTGTTGGCCGAGCTTACGGGGCTGGATCATGTCTACATGGAGCAAGTCGGAGCCTTCGGTGACGTACATCGCGATCCGGGCGGCAGGGTAGTGTCCGTGGCCTATTACGCGCTGGTCAACGTCAAGGAATACGACCGCGAGCTGGTGCAGCGGCACAATGCCTTCTGGGTGAACATCAACGAGCTCCCTCCGCTGATATTCGACCATCAGGAGATGGTGAGTCAGGCGCGGGTGCTGATGAAGCGGAAAGCCTCTACCGAGCCCATCGGTTTCAATCTGTTGCCCAAGCTGTTTACGCTGACCCAGCTGCAAAGCCTGTATGAGGCCATCTACGGCGAGCCGCTGGACAAACGCAACTTCCGCAAGCGCATAGCCGAGATGAACTGCATCGAGAAGACAGACAAGATAGACAAGACAGGTTCCAAGCGAGGTGCGGCTCTGTATTGCTTCAACGATAACGCATATCGCAAAACACAGAAATTTAAACTATAAACAATATGTTAGAAGAACTGAAAGAAAAAGTATTTCATGCCAATCTGGAGCTGGTGAAGCACGGGTTGGTCATCTTCACCTGGGGCAACGTCTCCGCCATCGACCGTGAGAGCGGCCTGGTGGTCATCAAGCCCAGCGGCGTGGATTATGACGTGATGAAGCCGTCAGACATGGTGGTGGTAGACCTCGACGGCAAGGTCGTAGAGGGCACGTTGCGTCCCTCGTCGGACACCCCCACACACGTAGTGCTCTACAAAGCCTTTCCTGAAATTGGCGGGGTGGTACACACCCATTCCACTTACGCCACGGCATGGGCACAGGCCGGGCGCGACATCCCTAACATCGGCACCACGCACGCCGACTATTTCCACAACGACATTCCCTGTACGGACGACATGACCGAGGCCGAGGTAAAAGGCGCTTATGAACTGGAGACGGGCAACGTCATCGTGCGCCGTTTCGAGGGTATGAACCCCGTGCATACGCCCGGCGTATTGGTGAAGAACCACGGCCCCTTTGCCTGGGGCAAGGATGCGCACGACGCGGTACACAACGCCGTCGTGATGGAGCAGGTGGCCAAGATGGCCTTCGTGGCCTACAGTGTGAACCCCGGCCTTACCATGAATCCCCTGCTTGTCGAGAAGCACTTCAGCCGTAAGCACGGACCGAACGCTTACTACGGGCAGGCGAAGAAATGACGTATAAATACCTGAATTGGAAAAACGAAATTTATAAACGCTAAAACAATATTACAATTATGGAACAAGCATTTTCTCAGTACGAAGTATGGTTTGTCACCGGAGCACAGCTCCTCTACGGTGGTGACGCAGTAATAGCCGTGGATGCCCACAGCAACGAAATGGTAGAAGGTCTGAACAACTCGGGCCGCCTCCCCGTGAAGGTGGTGTACAAGGGCACCGCCAACTCCAGCAAGGAAGTGGAAGCTGTCATGAAGGCCGCCAACAACGACGACAAGTGTATCGGTGTCATCACTTGGATGCACACCTTCTCGCCTGCCAAGATGTGGATACACGGCCTGCAGCAGCTCAAGAAACCTTTGCTGCACCTCCATACGCAGTATAACAAGGAGATACCTTGGGATACGATGGACATGGACTTCATGAACCTTAACCAGAGCGCGCACGGCGACCGTGAGTTCGGCCATATCTGCACCCGCATGCGCATTCGCCGTAAGGTGGTAGTGGGCTATTGGAAGGAAGAAAACACGCAGGAGAGAATTGCCGTGTGGATGCGCGTCTGCGCCGCGTGGGCAGACGCTCAGGACATGCTCATCATCCGCTTCGGCGACCAGATGAACAACGTGGCCGTGACCGATGGCGACAAGGTAGAGGCCGAGGTACGCATGGGATATCACGTAGACTATTGCCCGGCATCGGAACTGATGGAATACCATGCACAAGTGAAGGATGCCGATGTGGACGCCCTTGTAGCCACTTACTTCAGGGAGTATGACCACGATAAGGAGCTGGAAGACAAATCCACCGAGGCTTATCAGAAAGTCTGGAACTCCGCCAAGGCCGAACTTGCCCTGCGTGCCATTCTGAAGGCGAAAGGCGCCAAAGGCTTTACCACCAACTTTGACGACCTGGGACAGACTGACGGCAGCTACTTTGACCAAATTCCCGGTCTGGCCAGCCAGCGTCTGATGGCCGAAGGCTACGGATTCGGAGCCGAAGGCGACTGGAAGTCTGCCGCACTCTACCGCATGGTGTGGGTGATGAACCAAGGCCTGTCCGGCGGCTGCTCCTTCCTGGAGGACTATACGTTGAATTTCGACGGAGCCAACAGCGCCATCCTTCAGGCCCACATGTTGGAAGTATGCCCGCTCATCGCCGCCAAGAAACCCCGTCTGGAAGTACACTTCCTGGGCATCGGCGTGCGCAAGAGTCAGACGGCCCGCCTTGTCTTTACCTCTAAGGTAGGCACCGGCTGCACGGCTACCGTGGTAGACCTGGGCAATCGTTTTCGCCTTATCGTGAACGATGTGACATGCATCGAGCCGAAGCCGCTGCCTAAACTCCCCGTGGCCAGTGCGCTGTGGATTCCGCAGCCTAATTTCGAAGTAGGCGCAGGCGCCTGGATACTGGCAGGCGGTACGCATCACTCCTGCTTCTCCTACGACCTCACTGCCGAGTATTGGGAGGACTACGCTGAGATTGCGGGCATCGAGATGGTCCATATCGACAAGGACACCACCATCAGCGATTTCAAAAAGGAATTGCGCATGAACGAAGTCTACTACATGCTCAATAAGGCACTCTGCTAATCATATTCATACTAATAGATACAGACTATGGATGCAAAACAAACCATCAGTGCAGGGCGGGCGATACTGGGCATTGAGCTTGGTTCCACCCGCATCAAGGCTGTCTTGATCGATCAGGAGAACAAGCCTGTCGCCCAAGGCACGCACGACTGGGAGAACCAGCTGGTAGACGGCCTCTGGACCTATAGCGTAGAGGCCATCTGGCACGGCCTGCAAGACTGCTACGCCGACCTGCGCCGCCATGTACGCGAACAGTATGACATCGAGATAGAAACGTTGGCCGCCATTGGCGTCAGCGCCATGATGCACGGCTACATGGCTTTCGACAAAGAGGAGAAAATCCTGGTTCCCTTCCGCACGTGGCGCAATACCAATACCGGGCAAGCCGCTGCCGAATTGTCCCGACTTTTCGTCTATAACATACCGCTGCGCTGGAGCATTTCACATCTCTATCAGGCCATCCTGAACAAGGAGGAACATGTGGGCAGCATTGATTTCCTGACCACGCTCGCCGGGTATATCCACTGGCAACTGACCGGCCGGCGCGTGTTGGGCATCGGCGACGCGTCGGGTATGCTGCCCATCGATCCTGCCACGAAAAACTATTCGGCCGAGATGATGAGCAAGTTCGACAACCTCGTTGCCGGGCGCGGATACGGATGGAAGCTGGCCGATATCCTGCCGGAGGTACTTCCGGCAGGCGTCAATGCCGGCGCCCTGACACCGGAAGGCGCCAAGCGGCTCGATGTGTCAGGACACCTGAAGCCGGGCATACCTTTCTGCCCGCCCGAGGGTGACGCCGGCACAGGCATGGTGGCCACCAATGCCGTTCAGCCTCGCACGGGCAACGTTTCGGCGGGCACCTCCTCCTTCTCCATGATTGTCCTGGAAAAAGACCTTTCCAAGCCTTACGAGATGATAGACATGGTCACCACGCCCGACGGCAGTCCCGTGGCCATGGTACACTGCAACAATTGCACTTCCGACCTCAATGCCTGGGTAACCATTTTCCGTGAGTATCAGGAGTTGCTCGGTGTTCCCGTGGATATGGATGAACTTTATGGCCGACTCTACAACCATGCCCTCACCGGGCAGGCCAACTGTGGCGGCCTTGTCTCCTATAATTATTTCTCCGGCGAGCCGGTGACCGGGTTGGCGGAGGGACGTCCCTTGTTTGTGCGTTCGGCGGGCGATAAGTTCACCCTGGCCAACTTCATGCGTGCTCACCTCTATGCTTCCGTGGGCGTCCTGAAGCTGGGCAATGACATCCTGTTCAAGGAAGAGAAGATAAAGGTGGACCGCATCACCGGCCACGGCGGCCTGTTCAAGACCAAAGGCGTGGGACAACGGGTGCTGGCAGCAGCCCTCAATTCGCCTATTTCGGTCATGGAGACAGCCGGCGAAGGCGGCCCTTGGGGCATGGCTCTGCTGGGCTCTTACTTGGTGAACAATGTCGAGAACCGTTCGCTGGCGGACTTCCTGGAGAAGCAGGTCTTCGCCGGAAACACCGGCGTGGAGATTGCGCCCACTCCGGAGGAAGTGGCGGGCTTCAACGATTATATGGAGAATTACAAGGCATGCCTGCCCATTGAGGAGGCTGCCGTAAAGTCGAAGAAATAAGTATCTGTTATGAATCTACGTTATCTTGCAGGCAGCCTGACGATGGCTGCCTGCTTGGGCTTAAATGCCCAGCGTCCGGTGGTTATCACCGTGCATGGCGATCGGGGAGAACGGACAATCCCCAAGGAAATCTACGGACAGTTTGCCGAACACTTGGGCACGTGCATCTATGGCGGCCTGTGGGTTGGCGAGGAGTCGGACATTCCCAATATCCAAGGTTATCGCACGGACGTGTTCCATGCGCTGAAGGATTTGCACATCCCCGTCCTTCGCTGGCCGGGCGGATGTTTTGCCGATGAGTACCACTGGATGGACGGCATCGGTCCTAAGGAAAAGCGTCCCAAGATGGTGAACAACAACTGGGGCGGCACCATCGAGGACAACAGCTTCGGCACCCACGAGTTCCTCAATCTGTGCGAAATGCTGGGCTGTGAGCCTTATATCAGTGGAAACGTGGGGAGCGGCACTGTGGAAGAACTGGCCAAGTGGGTGGAATACATGACCTCTGAAGGCGATTCGCCCATGGCCCGGCTGCGCCGGCAGAACGGTCGCGACAAGGCCTGGAAAGTGAAGTACCTCGGTGTGGGCAACGAGAGCTGGGGATGCGGTGGCAGCATGCGCCCCGAATATTACTCCGACCTCTATCGGCGCTACTCCACTTACTGCCGCAACTATGACGGCAACCGCCTCTTCAAGATTGCCAGTGGTGCCAGCGACTACGACTATAACTGGACGCGCGTACTCATGGAGCAGGTGGGCGGACGCATGGATGGCCTGTCGCTCCACTACTATACCGTGGCAGGATGGAGTGGAAGCAAGGGATCGGCCACGCAGTTCACGCCGGATGACTATTACTGGACGTTGGGCAAGTGTCGCGAGATAGACGATGTGCTGCGCCGCCACGTGGCCATTATGGACAGCTATGATCCTCAGAAGCGGATAGCTCTGATCCTGGACGAGTGGGGCACGTGGTGGGACGAGGAGCCGGGTACGGTCCCCGGACACCTCCACCAGCAGAACTCCCTGCGCGACGCCATGGTGGCCTCGCTTTCCTTCGACATCTTCCACAAGTACACCGACCGCCTGAAGATGGCCAACATCGCCCAGATAGTCAACGTCCTCCAGTCCATGATACTGACGAAAGAAGACAAGATGGTCCTGACCCCCACATACCATGTCTTTAAGATGTACCGTGTACACCAGGACGCCACCTATCTGCCTCTGGACATCGACTGCGACACGATGGACGTGCGTGACGGCCGCCGCCTGCCCTTGGTCAGCGCCACGGCTTCGCGTGACAAGGAGGGCTGCGTACACATCTCTCTGTCCAACGTAGACTTGGAGAACGACACGGAAATCACCGTCAACCTCCGCGGACTGTCTGTCCGTAAAGTCAGCGGGGAAATGCTGACTTCGGCGAATGTGACCGACTTCAATTCCTTTGAACAACCCGACCGCGTGCGGCCCGTTCCCTTTAAGGGCGCGGAGATAGACAAGGACGTGCTGCGGGTCAAGTTGCCGGCAAAGAGCATTGTGACATTGGAATTGAAATAAAGGTGAAAATAGAGTAGGGCGATCGGGAAGTTTCACGGGCGTTTGTTGGGATATTCCCTACTTTCGGTTAACTTTGCGGGGAATTTAGACTGACATACGTGAATCAACCTGCCATACACATTGAAAATCTCTCCATCGGCTATGCTTCCAGACATGGCGTTAAGGAAGTAGCGACCGGCATCTCGGCCGATATCTTCGGGGGAGAACTGACTTGTCTGTTGGGTGCCAACGGCGTGGGAAAGTCCACGCTGTTGCGCACCCTTTCTGCTTTCCAGCCCAAGCTCTCCGGACGCATCCTGATCAAGGGCAAGGAGATAGACGAATATGCCGACAAGGAACTGGCCCGTATGCTGAGCGTGGTGCTGACCGAGCGGACGGACGTGCGCAATCTTTCCGTTTTTGAACTGGTCGGGTTGGGGCGCAGCCCCTATACCGGCTTCTGGGGAACGCTGACCCGTGAAGATCGTGAGGTTGTAGACCGTTCCCTTGCCTTGGTGGGCACCAGTCACCTGGCCGGGCGCATGGTAGATACCCTGAGTGACGGCGAACGGCAGAAGGTCATGATCGCCAAAGCCTTGGCGCAGGAAACCCCGGTCATTTACCTGGACGAGCCGACCGCTTTTCTCGATTTTCCCAGCAAAGTGGAAATGATGCAGCTGCTCCATCACCTGAGCCGCACCACCGGGAAGACCATCTTCCTCTCCACGCACGACCTGGAACTGGCTCTTCAGATAGCCGACAAACTATGGCTGATGGACAAAGCGGAGGGCGTGCGTATCGGCACGCCGGAAGACTTGGCGTTGGACGGCAGCCTGCCCCGCTTTTTTACCCGTCGGGGAGTCGTGTTTGAGCGGGAGTCCGGGTTGTTCCGCGTAGCGCATACCTGCACCCGGCAAGTGAAGCTGACGGGGGAATCCACCCGTTGCGCCATGGTGCGCAAAGCCTTATTGCGCAACGGGATTGACGCCTGCCCTGAGGCCGAGTCGGCTTGCCGGATTGATGCCGGCAGCGAAACGTTTGTCCTGTACGATCCGTCGGGCACGCCCCATGAGTGTCCCACCATTGCCAGCCTGTTGGAGCGAATTGTGGGCCTGGAGATAAATAAATAACCTTATTAAGTACTTTCGATGCACCATCACACGGCCAAAGAGAACTACGAGCAACTGACCACCGCCCCCATACCGGGACTGATTACGCGGTTGGCCATACCGACCATCATCAGTATGCTGGTCACCTCGCTCTATAACATGGCCGACACGTATTTCGTGGGAAAGATAGACACCCAGTCTACCGCGGCGGTGGGCATCGTCTTTTCGCTGATGTCCGTCATACAGGCCGTCGGCTTCTTCTTCGGTCATGGTTCCGGCAATTTCATTTCCCGTCAGTTGGGAGCACGCGACGTGGCTGCGGCGGAGAAGATGGCGTCCACGGGATTTTTTCTGGCGTTCTTCACCGGGTGCGTGCTGGCTGTGCTGGGGCTGGTGTTTCTCACCCCCCTGTCCGTCCTGCTGGGCTCCACGCCGACCATCCTGCCTTATACGGAGCGATACCTGGGCATCATCCTGCTGGGTACCCCCTTCATGGCCTCGTCATTGGTGCTCAACAATCAGATGCGCTTCCAGGGCAATGCCGCTTACGCCATGGTGGGCATCGTGAGCGGTGCGGTGCTCAACGTCCTGCTCGATCCGCTGTTCATCTTCACTTTCGGCATGGGCGTGGCGGGCGCCGCACTGGCCACGGTCATCAGTCAGGTGTGCAGCTTCATCCTCTTGCTTTACATGACTCGTCGCGGCGGCAACCTCGTCATCCGCTATCGGCAGTTCACCCCCTCCTGGAAGTTCATCAAGGAGATTATCGGTGGGGGTACCCCTTCGCTCACGCGGCAGGGACTGGCCAGCGTGTCCACCATCCTGCTCAATGTGACTGCCGGAGGTTATGGCGACGCCGCCATAGCCGGCATGTCCATCGTGTCGCGCATCGGCATGTTCATCAATGCCTTCCTGATTGGTTTCGGACAGGGCTTTCAGCCCATGTGCGGGTTCTGTTACGGAGCGGGATTGTACGGGCGGGTGCGTCAGGGCTTCTGGTTCTGCGTGCGCATCGGGGTGGTGTTCTTCATCGTGTGTGCTGCCGTGGGCTATGGCTATGCCGAAGAAATCGTGGAACTCTTCCGTCGGGGCGATTCGGCCGTGGTGGCTACGGGGGCGTCGGCTCTGCGCTGGCAGCTCATCGCCTATCCATTGGGAGCGTTTACCATCATCAGTAACATGATGTTGCAGACCATCCGTAAGTCCGTGCGGGCCACCCTCCTTTCTTCCGCCCGTCAGGGACTGTTCTTCATGCCCCTTATCTTCATTCTTCCTCATTTCTTCGGCTTGAAGGGTGTGGAGATGTGTCAGGCCGTGTCCGACCTCCTCACTTTCGTGCTTGCCATTCCGCTGACGCTTGGTGTGCTGCTGGAGATGAAGCGTCAGGAGGCGGGCATGCTGTCACGGTAGAACCGTCACTCACGGCTTCTCAGCTCCCAGAAAGCCACTGCCGAAGCGGCCGCCACGTTGAGCGAGTCCACTCCGTGTGCCATAGGGATGCGCACCACGTAGTCGGCCTCGGCAATGGTCTCCGTGGGCAGTCCGTCGCCCTCGGTGCCCATCACGATAGCCAGCCGTGGCTCAGCCTTCAGGATGGGGTCGTCCAAGGACAGCGATTGTTCCTTCAGAGCCATCGCCGCCGTACGAAACCCCATGCGGTTCAGCATGCCAAGCGGACCGTCCATCCATGCCCATGGCACGAGAAACACCGTCCCCATCGACACACGCACGACCCGCCGGTTCAACGGATCGCACGAGTTGCGTGTGAGCAAGACCCCGTCGATGCCGAGGGCTGCCGCCGAACGGAAGATTGCTCCGATGTTAGTCGTGTCCACCACACCGTCGATGACGACAATCCGCTTGGCCTGTCCGCACACTTCTTCCATGCTCCGCGGTGCAGGACGCCTCATGGCGCAAAGCACGCCTCGCGTCAAGGTATAGCCGGTCAGTTTGGCCAGCAGATCACGGTCGCCCGTATAGACAGGCATATCGCCACACCGGGCAATGATGTCGGTGGCATCGCCCGTGATATGCTTCCGCTCACATAAGAGCGCCAGCGGTTCATAGCCGGCCTCCAATGCCACCCGGATTACCTTCGGGCTTTCAGCGATAAAGATACCCTTTTCCGGCTCCAGCCGATTGCGCAACTGAGCCTCCGTGAGCGTGCCAAATACGTCCACCCCCGGATGCTCCAAGGAAGTTATCTCAATGACAGGCATACTAAGTTTTCTGATTATTGTATAGTGTTGATGTCACGTGAATTTTCATGAGAGGTGGATGACATATCCGCCGGGACGGGAGCAGGGAACATTCACACCGTATCGGCTATGTCATTCAGGTCGAAAAACAATAAGCGTGTTGCTTGATCGGCATCGTCTTCGTTCAGTGGGATGAAACCGTTTTTCAAGTAGAACGGAATGGCATCGGCGTATGCGTCTACAGTCAGAAAGCGGCATCCCGTCTTGTTGTCGGTTATGAAATATCTCTTGATAAATCGGATGAGATTAGATCCAATATGCAGGTTCTTGGCTGCGTTGTCCACCGCCAGCCTGCATAATTTTCCTGCAGGATAGCTTCTCAAACGTTTCTCGTTTACAAAACGGTGCTTGCGGAAACGGTTGAACTCAGTCTTGCTCTCGAAATCGCTTAGCGAAACTTTGTCGTTGGCCAAACTGAAATAAGCCAGTACCTTGCCGCTCTCACTATCTTCCACCACGTATGTCACGGCAAGCAACGCCTTGCGGTACAGCGGTGCTTCTTCCAATATGAAACCGTTCAAGTCTTCATCGCCGCAATCAAATGAAGCTATGTGCTCAGCTGGGTTAAGCTTCCTCACCCTTAGCTGCTCGTAGTTTATCTTCATATTTCTTGCCGTTTTCGAACCATTTCATCACAATGTCATAACTCTTTTTAATCTGGTCTATTTCTTCTTGCGGAACAGTCCGTTTCTGATTCATTCTTATCTCAAACCGTCGGGCATCTTCACCAAACAGTATCGGGGTTTCTTTTATAGGTCTTGCCATATTTTTCCTTTTTTCAATAGTTGATATAAGATAAAACAACCCCTGGTTTGAGCATCGTTGAGAGGCTTTGTGGGTCTAATGTTGCAAAGATACGACAACTATTCCATATTGTCAAACTTTTGAGAACCTTTCTACATTATGCCCAATCGAAACAGAAGGTCGGCATAGCCAATTGTAATCCGATAATTACTTAATAATGAATTCAATCGGATTTCTCCTCATTCTTCCGTCTCGTTTGTTTCCCCGCCTTGACAAAGTTGCTTTATCGCTTTTAAAGCGCCACTTTAAAGCCGTTAAAGTATCGCTTTACCGCCGTTAAAGTGAAACTTTATCGCTTTTAAAGCATCGTCTTAACCGGGACGGGCAAGACCGGAAAACAAACGTCCCGCCATTCTCTACGATGGGAGAGTGACGGGACGAAATAATGCGAGATGCCGTATAGGCTTATTTTTCGTTGAATATCAGATCAAGTCCTTGGCTGCGATAAAACTCAAAACGGGTATCGCTTGATATGAGCGGAAGATGCTCTGTAATAGCATGGGCGATGATAACGTGGTCGGAAGGATCTTTATGCCCTTGCGCCTCGTTGATTTCCATGCGGGCATAGGTTCGCATGTGTTCCTTCTTTTGTTCAATCGGATTTGCAATCCGATTGAAGGGGAGGATGGGATTAGTTTTTCTCTTCGTGCTGAATTTGATACAGTTTTTTCTGCCGTTCTATCTCCTTCCGCAGCTGTTCTTCGGTAGGCAGGTAGAGCTTGTACTTCGTAGCAAACAACTGTTCGTTACCTTTCAGGATGGAGTATCGGGCGATGTCTTTGTCCGTTTCCGAGCAGAGCACGATACCGATGGTCGGGTTGTCGCCTTCCGTCCGTTTCAGTTCGTCGTACATCCTGACGTACATGTCCATCTGCCCGACATCCTGATGGGTAATCTTGCCCACCTTCAAATCCACGAGGACATAGCATTTCAGCACCACGTTGTAGAACACAAGGTCGATGAAGTACTCTTCCGCATCCGTGCGGATGTGCTGTTGCCGGGCGACGAAAGCGAAGCCACGCCCTAATTCCATCATGAAATCACGCAGATGGGTGATTATGCTCGATTCCAAGTCGCGCTCCGAGAAGCTGTCGTCCGGTCTGAAACCGAGGAACTCCGCCATCATGGGCGTTTTTAGTATCTCCTCTTTCTGTGGGACGGGCGCGCTCTCCGACGACGGCAGCGACGGCTGCACATAGTGACGCTCGTAATATTGCGTGGAGATGTTGCGGTTCAATGTCCTCACATCCCACATCTGTGAGGAAGCAGCCTCCAGATACCACCTTCGGGCGGTCTCATCCTCCACACGCAATGTAGCAAGGATATGTGACCATTTCAGATTTTGCAAACGTGTTTGCAAAATTGTCAGGTTAGGCATCGTGAGATAGAACTTGCGGAAGTAAGCAAGATATCGTTGGCTGTATCCGCTCCCGTATTCGTGTGTCAGTTCCTTGGCGAGCGTCTTTATCAGTTCCTTGCCGTATTGGGCACGCTCCTGCCCGTGTTGCTCTTCTTCCACGATGCGCCGGCCAATATTCCAATACGTAGCAATCATGGTGGCGTCCACGGCTGCGTATGCCGCATTTCTGCCCGTGTCGATGATTTGCTTGATGTCGTTGACTACTTGCGAAAAGTTTGTAGCGATAGTCTTATTGAATTCCATATTTTATGCCTTTTTGCAAAGGTATAACTTTCAACGGATTTCGTTCTTTTTCTGTCTAATTATTCTGTCTTATCAGATTTGTAATCATAAGTGATAACAAATCCTTATACTCATGTCTGGCGGATGAGATATCCACTGGGACGGGTGCGAGATGCCGTATAGGCTTATTTTTCGTTGAATATCAGATCAAGTCCTTGGCTGCGATAAAACTCAAAACGGGTATCGCTTGATATGAGCGGCAGATGTTCTGTAATGGCATGGGCGATGATAACGTGGTCGGAAGGATCTTTACAACAGAAATTTCGGGTCATTAACTATCAGGCTGCCTTTCAGCCGCATCATGGCTTCCCATGTCTTGCTTACCTTCTTGCCTTGCTTCTTGGCCTCTTCGTCCAACTCTTCCATCTTGCTCTTTTTTGGTTGCTCCTGTACCTTTTCCTCTTTCTTTTCCATGATGAATCTCCTTTGTGGTGTATTACTTTTGCAAAAACACTGCTGGGACTAAGTGCCCAGCAGTGACCTTATTTATATAGGTATCATCCGGTTGGTCGGGAACAGCCTTGCGCTCCTCTTTCCGGGGAAGGGCGGAGGTGGAGAAGGGGACGGTCAGGCTCACTGTCACGTAGTCGCACGTGTCGGCGTGGTTCGTCGTGCTGAAACATCGTTCTTCCAGTCCCTGCCGGATGATGAGTTCCGACTTCACGCGGTTGGAGCGTATCCTTGCGGTGGAAAGGTTGTCCGCATGGCCGTCCACCCGCAACATTCCGTCTTGGTTCATAATCGCTTGCCGGTACTTACGGATGCACGTTTCCAGGCGTGCCAGTTCCGAGTCGTTGCCGCTGTAGGGGACGTAGAACATGTCCTTGTCCGGCACAAAACGGAAGGTATAGACCGTATCAATTTTCTCCTGTGCCGCCAGGGGCAGGAAGAGCAACGCGGCAAGCACGGCTAACAAGTATTTTCTGAATTTTGCCATATCGATCATCTTTATTTGCATAAAAACGGAGGTATGCGCATTTATAACAATCTTTATATGCGCTTAAATTTGTGGCAAATATACTGATAATCAATTAAAGCGGAAGCAATTAGGGGATTTTTTTATTGTATTGCCATCGGGTAAATACCAAAAAAAGAGAGGGTGTATTTTGATACACCCTCTCTTAGGGTCCGTTCAGGCGGAGACGCCTGTCGGTCATTTGCCTAATTTCTTGTATTCCTCGTCGGTCACAGGTTCCAGCCATTCGTTGGAGGTGTTTTCTCCGGCGATCTCGAAGGCGAGGTGTGCAAACCAGCTGTCGGCAGCGGCACCATGCCAGTGTTTCACGTTGGCGGGAATGTGGATGACATCACCCGGAAGCATCTGTACGGCAGGCTTGCCTTCTTCCTGATACCAGCCCTTGCCGGCCACACATACCAACATCTGTCCGCCGCCCTTGGTGGCTCGATGGATGTGCCAGTTGTTGCGGCAGCCCGGTTCGAACGTCACATTGGAGAAAGGTACCTGCTCCGTGGAAACCCGTGCCAGATAGCTGTTGCCGATGAAATACTTGGCATAGGCGGTGTTCGGCTCTCCGATGGGGAATATCATTTCGCGCTGGAAGGCGGCCTTGGCGTCCGCTCCGGCGGCTTCATCCGCCCACACGTCTTTGGCCAGACGGAAGGCGCCCCAGGCATTGGGCCATCCTGCATAGAAAGCGATGTGCGTCAGCATTTCCGATATTTCGGTGCGGGTGATGCCGTTCTGCTTGGCAAACTGGAGATGGTGCGTCAGCGACGAGTCGATGATGCCTTTACCCACCAGTGTCGCAATGGTAATCATACTCCGGTCGTGGGGGCTGAGTCCCGGACGGTTCCATACTTCCCCGAAAAGCACATCGTCGTTGAGCTCGGCAAACTTCGGGGCAAATTCTCCTAACTGCACGTGTCCGGCAGTCTGTGTAATCTTTTCTTGTGCCATAATTCCTTGAACGTTAGTCATTGTTGCTGTCAATAATAAGATCAAAATCTTTTTCATACGCGTGATATATAAGGGTTTGACATCGCAAAGATACGGAGGACAGAAGAGGACGAGGTAGATAAATTCCCTATGTTTATACCAATTTTACAGAAAATAAGATATCCTGCAAACAGGATGCGGGCAACCCGGCAAGGGATTGCGGGCTTTCTCCCGGCTGCATGCAGGCAACCTGTGAGGGGCCGAAACCGTTCCTTCCCCTATGCTGTTATTTTCGCAGAAACTCCCGTTTGTCGCGGAAGAGACAGTAGAGCTTCCAGCGCAGCGACTGGATGGGTTGCTGGATGTCAAAGACGGGGAGGAGCAGACGGTAGCGGTATTTTTCGCCTAAATTACGGGCCGTATGGTTTACGACGAGCGCCTGCATCGTGAAGCGGAGGATGAACAACAGGAAGCCGATGCCCACCGCCAGCCAGTGGGCCTGTAGAGCGGTGAGGACAACGGTGGTTATCCCTACGAAATAGAACAGCAGGCGACTGAAGGTTTCGAACCCGAGGAGCCAACGTTGCGCACCGTGGAAGAAACGGGCGGTGGAGGCATATCCTATTTTTTCCTCCCGCCAGTCTTTGGCGCGGGGCAAGGGGCGCATGCGAACGGTGGCGGCAGGGTCGGTCTCCACGCGGGTGTTACTCCGGCAGGCCACCTGGTTAATGAAAAGGTCGTCGTCACCGCGACGCAGGTTCAAGTGAGCCGAGAAGCCTTTTTGGTCGAAGAACAGTGCTTTTCGGTAGGCCAAGTTGCGGCCGATGCCCATGTAGGGACTGCCCGCCAGTGCGAAGCCCAGATAGCGCATGGCGGTGAACAGGCTGTCGAAAGAGGCACGGCGATGCAGCCAGCTTTTGCCGCGCTCGTAGCCGCTGTAGCCCAGTACGACTTCAGTACGCGAGGTGAAGTTGCGGGCCATCAGGCGCAGCCATTGATTGCTCTGCGGGCGGCAGTTGGCTTCGGTCAGCACCAGCCAGTCGTAGCGGGCGGCCCGGATGCCTAAGGTGACAGCCAGCTTCTTGCGGCTGATGTAGCGCGAGGAGTCAGGCACGAAGCTGTGATAGAGGTTCGGATAGCGGTCTCCGAGCTGTGTCAGGTAGTCCTCGCTTTCGCCTTTCTCGCCGTCGTTGATGACGATGACCTCGAACTGCGGATAGTCCTGTTCGAGGATGGCGGGCAGGTTGCGACGCAAGTTCTCCACCTCGTCGTGGGCGCAGATGATGACGGACAGGGGTGGCAGTTCCTGCGAGAAGTGCAGCTCTTCGCGCCGCGCCTTTCGGTTGCGCAGATTGATGCGGTTATAGAGGGCGAGGTAGTAGAGTGCCTGGATGGCGAACAGGAGGCCGGTGGCGGCCAGCAGGTATTGATCAATCGTGTCGAATGCGAATGCTTCCATTTATGTTTTGTTATAGTGTCGTGCAAAAGTACGAATTTTCGCCCACATCTTGTACCGTTTGTCCTGTCTTTTATCATCTGTTTTCACTCTTTGCCTTCCAGCACAGGTACCGTCAGGAAGCGGCATTGCGGGAAGTGGCGCTCAAGGTAGCGGCGCAGATACCGCAGGGTGTCTTCCTGAATGGTCGTGTCGGTCAAGGTGGGATAGAGGTTATAGAGCACGGTGTCGAGCCGGATGCCGCGTCGGGACACGGCCTCCAGACTGAGCAGGGTGTGGTTCACACTGCCCAGCTTGCCCGAGGTGACGAAGACGAGCGGATAATTCCGTTCGGCGATGTAGTCGATGGTGAGGTATTCGTCTTTTAGAGGAACCATCAGGCCGCCTGCGCCCTCCACCAGTACCACGTCGTAGCGGCGTGCCAGTTCCTGCGTAGCTTGCCCGATGCGGTCGAAGTCAATGGGCCGGCGGTCAATACGCGAAGCCAGGTCGGGCGAGGCGGGGTAGGAGAAGATTTCGGGCATGGTGAGCCCTTCGTGGTCTTCGGGCAGGTAGCCTGTCCCCATGAGCCGGCGGTGCAGGTCGATGTCCTCGCTGTGGCCTACGTTGCCCGTCTGGATGAATTTCTGGGTGATGACGCGCTTTCCTTCTTTCATGAGTTGTGCCGCCAGCCAGGCGGTGCAGTAGGATTTGCCGGCATCGGTGTCGATGCCGCTGACGAAGTAGATGTTATGGGAGTTCATGGTTTGTTGTTTCATTTTTGATGATTCAATGTTGGTTTATACAGATAAGATAAATCGGCTGATAGGTCAGGCTCACTCCTTCAGCTTGTCCGAAGCGGCGGACATATTCGTCGCAGAAAGCTTGCAGGCGACCACGGCTCCAGGTGTGTTTCTCCGTACCGGTGACGCCCGTCATACGCAGGTGGCGCAGGACGTCGACGGGGGTAGGGAAGCGGAGCACGGCTTCTTCCTCTTCTAAGTGGAGGACTTGGTAGCCGGCGGCCTCCAGTTCGCGGCGGAGCTGCAGGGGCGGCGTGTAGTCCAGTCCGTTGCCTGTCAGCGAGCGTATTTCGAGCAGGTTGCGCAGGCCGAAGGTGGTGAAGGCCAGTACGCCACCGGGGCGCAGCAGCGAGGTGCTGCGGCGAAAGAACGCCCGAGGCGAGGCGAACCACTGGAGGGTGGAGCACGACGTCAGCAGGTCCAGCCCGTCGGGCAGGGGGCAAGTTTCGGCATCCCCCGCCTCGAACGTCACATCGGGTCTGGCTGTCAGTTCCGTCAGGCAGAAGCGCATTTCGGGACAGAGGTCGTTCAGGTGGAACCGCGTGGGGTGCCACGTGCTGTAAATCAGTTGTGAATACAGTCCCGTGCCACAGCCGAACTCGGCGATGCGGTCGAAACGTACGTCGGGCAGGGTGCGGCGGAGCAGGGCGGTCATCTTCTCGGCCACCTGTTGCTGCACGCGCGCCTCACGGCTGTAGGTGGCGCGGGCACGGGCAAATCGTTCGGCTATCAGTTGTTTGTCCATCGGTCTTGCAGATAGTGTTTGAAGAGAGATTCGTCGTAGTGCGCATGGTCGGTTTCGGTCACGGGAGTGTCCAGTCCGTGCCAGGCATTCAGCTGGTTGGCGGGTGGGATGATACGGTCGCTGTGTCCCACAACGGCTTCTGTCCACCTCAGTGCAGGGGCGGGGAGCGTGGCGTCAAGCTGGGCGATGCGGGCCAGTTCGCTGCGTATCTCCTCCAGCGGACGACGGGGCGTGCGACTCAGAAAGTCACGGAAGGCCGTACTGTCGGCACACATGCGGCGGAGGAACTTGTGGAGCGATACATCCGTCAGTCCTTCCAACGTGCCCTGGTAAATGGCGGGCGGAATGCCCTGTCGTTCGTCAATGGGGAAAGGCGTGCCGTTCAGTGCCGTGCAGCCGGCCGGGTTCAATCCGAGGGCGGGGAGCACGTGCGAGGCTGCCCATACGCCCATCGACCATCCTACAACGTACACTTCGGCATAGCCTTCAAGAAGCGAGGCGTCGAAGTCCAGTGTGCGATAGTCGTAACAGATCATGTAATCCATTCCTTGCGGTCGGTAGTGCTTGAATGGTGTTTCGTCCGCCGCCCATCCGGCAAAGAACAGAAGCAGGCGGGGATGATGGTTGTTTATTAGATATGTTTGTTTCATAAAATAAATGTTTACTGTACTTTTTCGCTTGCCCGATTATGTACTTTTCTTTTGCCTTGATGCAAAAGAAAAGATACCAAAAGAAAAAATCAAGCGCTGAACCTCGGAGGCTACTCCGCCCTTGCTTTTTTCTAAAAGGCAGAAACTCGCTTCGCTCAGACAGTCT
>CALUFR010000077.1 GCA_944319875.1 uncultured Bacteroides sp. | reverse complement strand
GTCAATCACCTTGGGGTTGACCGACATCTGCACGGCCTCGAACACGTCGCGTCCGGCCAAGTCGATGGCAGTGGCCATCTGGAAGGAAAGCTCGATGTTGGCTTTGGCGGCCGACACCAGGGCGTGTACCACCTTCTCTACGTGTCCGCCGGCCAGGTAGTGCGCTTCCAGCCCGTCGCGTGTGATGTTGCTCAGGCCGGCCTTATGCGCCTCGATCAGTCCGGGCACGATGACGTAGGGCGGCACGTTTCGGATGCGCATCAGGAAGAGCTGCACCAGCGAGATGCTGACGCCCGACACCTTGGCCGACAGCCAGAGGAAGAAGGGCACGTAGTGGAAGAAGAGTACCAGGAAGATGATGCCTCCTACGACGAGGGCGGCGGTCAGGTAGAGTGTACTTGTGTCCATAAGTTCAATTTCAAATTTAGTGTTTATTTCTATTATCTCAATTCTCGTTCTTTCGCACGAAGATGGTGTCGGGCGTGATGCGGGTCACGATGATGGGCGTCTTCTCGTCCAGGAAGCCGTCTTCGGATTTCACTTCCACGATGTGCCCCTTGATTTCGGCATAGCCGATGAGGGCCAGGCGGGTGGTGGTGATGCCCGTGTAGCCTGCCTTGATGCCTTGTTCGACGGGGTTATAGCCCGCCTTGCCCTTGATGTCCGTCTTGAGCGAGACGCGGTCGAGGGTCTTGGAGCGCATGAACCACACGAGGCACAGCACGCATGCCACGGCCGATATGCCCAGCGTCGTGAAGCCTCCGGCCATGCCCAAGTGGGTGAAGGCGTAATAGTTGGCGTAGAGGTAACATCCGCCGGCCAGGATGCCCGCGATGCTGATGCCCGGCAGGATGAACAGTTCCACCAGGAAGAAGATGATGGCTATGATGAGCAGAATGGCAATGATGGTGATTTCCATATATAATAATGTATAAAGGTTAGTTGGATCCGAGGGCTTCCAGTTCGGCCTTGCGGACGGCACGGACGGCCTGCTCCCTGTCTTGCCCGAGCTTCAGCACATGTCTTTCCAGGTCGAGGACGGCGGGTGCCATGTCGTTCCTTTCCTTGGTGCCGGCCGCGGCATACTTTTGACGGGCCTTGTCCAATTTCTCGCGTTGGAGGCGGAGGGTCTGCTCCAGTCGGCGGTATTGGTCGAACAGCGCCTTGGCCTGGGGCGAACGGAAGTCCGAGGCTTGGTGGTAGGTATATTGGTCGTTGATGATGAACTCGAAGTCGTGTGTGGGCTTCTTCTCCCGCTTGCCCCCTTCGGCTACGGCGTCCAGCCTTTGGCGCGCCTCGTCCACCAAGGTCTTGTCCGTCCACGTGAGACTGATTCCCCTCAGCGAGGCCAGGCTGCGTAGGGTCTCCTTGTCCGTAGTCTCGTAGTCATACACCTGCTTCGAGGCGTTGGGGATGAAGACGTAGATGCAGACTGAGTCGGCGGGCTGGTAGCGGTCGGAGGCAAACCAACCCAGGTTGTTGTATTCGTCGATGACGTACATGTAGTCGTTGTAGGGCGAGTTGAAGGGCATGCCCACGTTCTCGGGCACGAGGTAGGAGCCCGTATTCGTGTTATAGCGGGTGACGAAGATGTCCAGTCCGCCCATCGCCGCGGGGCCGTCGGCGGCATAGTAGAGGGTGGTGCCGTCACCCATGACGAAGGGATAGCCGGCGTTGACGCCCTCGTTGATGCTGCCCGGCAGGGGTGTCGCCTTGCTCCATCCGTCCAGGAGCTTGGAGCGGGTCAGGATGGCGAAGGTGCTGTCCGGCTGCATCTCGCTGTAGTAGAGCTTGCTGCCCAGTTCGTTCTCGTAGACGGTACCTCCCGTGTGACTGTTGTCTTTGAAATAGTCGGCATAGAAGCTCAAGGTTCCCGCCTCGGGGCCTGTTTGGTAGGCATCGAGGAAGCGTTGCTTGTCGCACACGAAGCTGTCGATGACGCACACGCGCTCCACGCCCTTCATCATGCGCAGGTGGCTACGGATGTCGGCCAGGAGGCTGTCGGCTGCGGCCGTCGGTCGGCGCAGGCGTTTCAGGTCGGCCAGGTAGTCGGCGCATACCTCTTCGGCCTCGGCATAACGGTAGGTGCCGTCGTAGGCGCGGGCCAGGTGGTACTGTCCGCTCTTGACGCGCCGTTTCACGGCTGTCTCCAGAGGCTTGACGGCGCGTTCGGCATCGCCCGTCTCCAGGCAGCACACGCCGTACCACAGGCTGTAGTTGCCGTTGGCGGGCTGCGACTTGTAAAAGCGTTCCATCACGGGCTTGGCCTGCGCGTAGTCACCCTTGGCATACAAGGCGCGGGCTTGTGAAAGGGTCTGGCTGAAGGCGGGCAGGGAGGCCAGCGCCAGAGCCAGCAGGCATATCTGTATCTTCAGTATCTTCATCGGTGAAAACTCTTTGGTCATTCGCGTCCAAAGATACGAATTTCTTCCAAATAATATCTCTTCCCGCCTCCTTTTCTTCTTCAATTCATTCTTTTGCACTATTTTTGCGGGGGCAAAATGATAATTTAGTTGTACTTTTCTTTTGCCTTGATGCAAAAGAAAAGATACCAAAAGAAAAGATCAAGCGCTGAAGCTCCGGGACTACTCCGAGAGTGTTTTTGCTAAGCGGCAGGAACTCGCTACGCTCAAACAGCCTGCCGCTCTTCACGCAAAAACACTCTCTCCGCTTAACGTCCCTCCACTTAGGCGCGGCTGCGCGGTGGGAGCGTGAACGGCATCTTTGTCATGTCGAGCTTGTCGAGACATCTCACGTACCGAAGAATGAATTAAGCTCTATGTGAGATCCCTCGACAAGCTCGGGATGACAACCCGCGTATCCCATTAGCGCTGACACGCCGGATGGCTCTCCGGCCTCACTGGAGGGGCGTAAAGCGAAGGATGCCTTCCGGCCGTTAAGAAGGGCAGGCTGTTTGAGCGAAGCGAGTTCCTGCCCTTTAGGACGGAAGGCGTCCGGAGTAGCCCCGGAAGTGCAGACGGGGCCCTTTGCATAAATTGCTCACGCTCGGCTGCATTCAAGCAAGCTTGATGCCGCACTCACTTAATCGCAATTTTCTTTTTGGTATCTTTTTCTTTCGAGCAAGCGAAAGAAAAAGTACACGAAACGATTTACTATTCAGAAGATAAAAATAAGCAATATGGAAAAGAAAGTAGTTATTACAGGCATGGGCATTTGGTCCTGCTTAGGCACGACACTGGACGAGGTACGCGACTCCCTGTATCAGGGAAAGAGCGGCATTGTCTTCGACGCCGAGCGCAAGTCACTGGGATTTCGTTCGGCCTTGTGTGCCGCGGTGCCCACTCCCGATTTGAAACCGTTTGTTCCCCGTAACCAACGCCAGTTCATGCCCGAAGAGGCGCAGTATGCCTATATGGCAACCCGGCAGGCACTGGAGAACGCGAAGCTGGATGCCGATTATATGGAAAGCCATGAAGTAGGCTTGATATACGGCAACGACTCTGTAGCCGAGGCCACGATGCGTGCACTCGACAAGTTCCGGGAATTCCACGACACGGCGGCTTGCGGCAGTGGCGCCATCTTCCAGTCGATGAACTCTACGGTGACGATGAACCTGGCCTGCCTGTTCCGCCTGAAAGGCATCAACCTGACGGCATCGGCGGCATGCGCTTCCGGTTCGCAGGCAGTGGGCATGGCCTCCTTGCTCATCCGGAACGGCTTGCAGGAGTGTGTTGTGTGCGGCGGTGCGCAGGAGGCCAATCTGTATAGCGTGGCCGCCTTCGACGGCATACAGTCCTTCTCCGTCCGCGAAGACGACCCGACGAGAGCCAGCCGTCCTTTCGACCGCGACCGTGACGGACTGGTGCCCGGTGGCGGTGCGGCGACCCTCGTGCTGGAGAGTTACGAACATGCGGTGCGCCGTGGCGCTCCGATACTGGCCGAAGTCATCGGTTGGGGCTTCTCCGGCAACGGTGACCACATCTCGACGCCCAACATCGAAGGACCTGTGCGCTCCCTGGAAGCCTGCTTGCGGAACAGCGGGGTGACGCCGGAGGAAATAGGCTACATCAACGCCCACGCCACGTCGACCCGCATCGGCGACGCACGCGAGGCGCAGGCCATAGCCCGCGTCTTCGGTGACCGGCGGGTGCCTGTCACCTCGACCAAGGGCCAGACGGGGCATGAGATGTGGATGGCCGGCGCGAGCGAACTGATTTATTCGGTGTTGATGATGAAGAACGGCTTTATCGCCGGAAACCTCAACTTCGAAAATCCCGACGACGACACCGCCTGCATTCAGATATTGCCCGAGCGGAAGGAAATCGGTTTCGACACGTTCCTCTCCAATTCCTTCGGCTTTGGCGGGACGAACTCAACCCTCATTGTGAGAAATCTATAATAGTATGTTTTTTTAATAATCAAGTAAGTATGACACGTGAAGAGATTGTAAAGCAAGTAAATGCTGTGCTGGCAGATGAATTTGAAGTAAAGGAAGAAACCCTGTTGCCCGAAGCCAATGTGAAGGAAACCCTCAATTTGGACAGCCTGAGCCTGGTGGACCTCGTGGCGATGATACACCAGATGTATAAAGTGAAGATACCCGTGGCGGATCTGCGCAACATACAGACATTCAATAACCTGTACGACTACATCGAGTCACATCTTCCGAACGAATGACTCCGTGGCGTATCGAGCAGCTTATTCCGCAACGCGCGCCCATGCTGATGGTCGATGCGTTGCTGGAAGCGGACGGTGAGGCGGCGGTGACTTGCCTCACCGTCCGTCCCGACAACCTGTTCATGGGCGATGACGGACGGTTGGAAGAGACCGGCCTGATGGAACATATCGCCCAGTCGGTGTCGGCATTGGCCGGTTATGTGGCGGTCGGAGCAGGTGCGGAGACCCCTCCCGTGGGCTATATAGGCGAAATCAAGCACTTCCATTGTTACCGTCGGCCGTGCGCCGGAGAGCAGCTCCACACCACGGTCAGGCTGGGCATGGAGGTGAACGGGGTGATGCTGGCCACGGGCGAAAGCCGGGTGGACGGTGAGCCGGTGGCGGACGTGCAGCTGAAACTGGCGTTCTCCGTACAGACGAACTAAGTTGTTGTAACACAACAAACTGCTACTTTATTTTTCTTTAAACGAAATAAAGTACTACTTTATCCTTATTAAAGTGCCACTTTAACGCCGTTAAAGTATCACTTTAATGCGGTTAAAGTAACACTTTAAAGGGAGTAAAGCAAGACTACAGTGTTTTTCGAGACTCGGTTAAGCAACGTAGAAAGATGAAACTTGAAGGATATTATTACGATTTAATAGAGGAGCGCGCGGACGCGCAGGGCGGAACTTTCCGCATTGCCCTGCGGCAGGAATGTGACATCTATGCAGGCCATTTTCCCGGGCAGCCTGTCTGCCCCGGCGTCTGCCACATACAGGTCGTGAAGGAGTGTGCCGAACGCCTGACGGGAAAGAAGCTGCGCATCGGTCACATCCGCCAGTGCAGGCTGACGGCGGTTGCCGTGCCGTCCGCTTGTTCCGAGCTGGCGGTCAGCATTCAATTGCAACCCGCGGAGGAGGGGTACCGCATCGCGGCCACCGTCGCCGACACGGAGCGCACCTACATGGAGTATAAAGGAGAAATGAGCGTATGACAGAACTTTGCATCCATATCTATCGTTATTTCCGCCGTCATCGCATGGTCTTTTGGACGGTGATGGCGGGACTGTTCCTCTTTTGCGGCTATTTCGCTTCGCGCATCCATCTGGAGGAAGACCTGAACAAGTTGTTTCCCGTGTCGCGAAACGAGGACGGAAGCACCAAGCTGGCTTTTGCCAACCTGCGCATCAAGGACAAGACGTTCCTGCTCTTCGAGGGAGCGGAGGGAACGCCTGCCGGCCGCATCGCCGAGGTGTGCGACGCCTTCGTGGACTCCCTGGAGGCGAAGAACGCCGCCCGTGGCGAAGACGGGCGATTGACGGACGACATCTTCTATCGCCTGTCCGACGATTTGTTGCCCGATGTCGTCGATTACCTTTCCGCCCACTTCCCGGCTTATATCGACACGGCCCTTTATGCGCGCATGGATTCGTTGCTCACCGTTGACCGCATGGAGCGCCAGATGCTCCGGAACCGCCGGGACCTGACGGGCGACTTCGGGCAGCTCTTTCCCGAACTGATACAGATGGATCCGATAGGTCTGCGCAACCTCTTGGCGGAGCAGATGAAACCCCTGTCCGAAGGCGGGACGGGCGGTTACCGTATCATCGATGGCCACTTTTTTGTGCCTGACAGCACCGTCTGCGTGGCCTTTCTGACTCCCCGCTTTTCGTCCACCAACACGGGGCAGGGCTCTGCCTTGTTCGACGCGCTGAACGAACTGACGGAAGAATTTGCCGCCGTGTCGCCCGATGTGCGTGTCAGCTATCACGGGACACCGGCGAGCGGCTACTACAATGCCTCGCAGATCAAGCGCGACCTGATGGTCACCGTCGGCGGTTCGTTGCTGCTGGTGCTGGTATTCCTGTCCCTCAGCTTCCGCCGGTGGGACACGGTTCCCTTGCTGTTGCTGCCCGTCCTGTTCGGCACCCTGTTCGGGCTGGCCGCCATGTATTTCCTCAAGGGAGAGTTCTCGCTCCTGGCCTTGGGCATCGGTGCGGTGGTGCTGGGAGTGGCGATGAGCTACGTGCTGCATGTGCTCACCCATTACAAGTATCTCGGCCAGGTGGAACAGATGCTCCGCGACCAGGTGAAGCCCGTCTGCTTAGGCTGCCTCACCACCATCGGCTCGTTCATGGGACTGATTTTCATCGACACGGCGTTGTTGCAGGACTTCGGCCTGTTCGCCGCCTTTGCCATTACCGGAACCACGGCTTTCAGCCTCGTCTTCTTGCCGCAGCTGCTTCGCCCGGAGACAAAACCACAGAACCATCGGGCCTTTGCCGTGGCCGACCGCATCAATGCCTATCCGTTCCATCGGAAGAAATGGCTGCTGGCGGCAATCGGCGCGGTCACGCTGGTCTGCCTGGTCAGTTACCTGCTTTGCGGCACCCGCTTCGATGCCGATATGCACAACCTTGGCTACAAGGCACCCCTGACGACCCACTCCGAGAACCTGCTTCGCAGCAAGACCTATACCGCTGACAAGCAGAAGTACTTTGCGGCCACGGGGAAAAGCATGGAAGAGGCGATTGCCCATCTGGCGGTGCTCTCCCATAAACTCGACTCGCTGAAGCAGGCGGGACTGGTGAAGAGCTATACCCATTCGGAAAAGATATTCATCCCCCTGAAGACACAGCAGGAGCGCATAGACGCCTGGAAGCGTTATTGGACGGACGAACGCCTGTCGCTTGTCCGCCGCCTGATAGACGAGACGGCACCGGAGGCCGGACTTCGTCCGGAGGCTTTCCGCCCGTTCTTCGATTGCGCCACGGCGGATTATGAACCCGATGCGCTGTATGAGGCGGACATTATTCCCCAGGGCTATCTGTCTACGCTGATGGAACAGTCCTACGGCGGCGAGTACCTCTGCTTCACGTCGGTGCGCTGCGCCAACGACACGGTGCGCGGCAAGACAAGCGATTACTATCGCATTTGCGAAGCCATCGCCTCCGTGCCCCATCTGCTGGTGCTCGATACCTATTATTATACGACGGACACGCTGATAACCATGAACGAAGATTTCAATGTGCTGCAATGGGTGTCTATGCTTTTCGTGTTCGTGGTGCTGCTGTTCAGTTTCCGTTTCAACTGGAAGCATACGCTGATCGGCTTTCTGCCCATTCTGCTGAGCTGGCTGATTGTGCTCGGCGCGATGGTGCTGTTTGACATGACGTTCAATCTGATCAACATCATCATCTCGACGTTCATTTTTGGAATAGGCGTCGATTACAGCATCTTTGTCATGAACGGACTCATTGGCGGCGAGGAGAACACGCGCCTGCTGGGCTATCACAAGACGGCCATCCTGTTCAGCGCATTCATCCTGATAGCCACGGTCGGCTCCATGCTCCTGGCCAGCCATCCGGCCATTCGTTCGGTAGGTTTCTGCACACTGGTCGGACTGGTGTCCGCGGTGGTGCTTTCATACGTTGTCCAGCCTGCGATTTATTACCGGTTGGGCAGGAAAGGAAGACGGGTATGAAGTACGATGTAATCATAGTGGGTTGCGGACTGGGCGGACTGGCCTGCGGGTACATCCTTGCGCGGCACGGACGGCGTGTCCTCCTGCTGGAGCAGGGGACGCAGCCTGGCGGAGCCCTGCAAGGATACCGGCGTCGGGGGCAGACGTTTGATACGGGCTTTCATTATGTGGGCGGACTGGATGAAGGACAATCCCTTCATGCCGCCTTTGAGTACCTGGGCCTGCTGGGCTTGCCGTGGCATCGCCTGGATGCCGACGGGTTCGACCGTGTGGCCATTGGCGAGCGGACGTTTGCGTTTACCCAGGGTTATGACGCTTTTTATCAGCGTCTGGCCGATGACTTTCCCGCCGAGCGGGCGGCCTTGCGGCGGTATGTGGAACTGTTGAAAGACGTTTCGGCCGGCCAATTGGCTGCACTCAATCCGGATGCTGCCGATGCCGGACGCCTGTCGGAGTATATGGAAACCGGTGCCTGGGAATACCTGAACGAGAACTTTCGGGATCCTTTGCTGATAGACGTCCTCAGCGGAACATCCTTGAAGATGGAGCTTCGGAAAGAGTCGCTTCCCCTGTTCACCTTTCTGCACGGCAACAGCAGTTTCATTGAGAGCAGCTGGCGGCTGAAGGGCTGCGGCTCGCTGATTGCCGACACGCTGGCCGACGGTATCCGCGCCATGGGCGGGGAAATCATTTGCAAGGCCCGGGTGCAGGAGCTGGTAGAGAAGGACGGCCGCCTGGCATGCGCTGTCTGCTCCAATGGCGAGCGTTATGAAGGTTCCCTTTTCATCAGCGATATTCATCCCGCGCAGACTTGCCAGCTGATAAAGGAAAGTACCCGGATGAGGCCCCTCTTCCGCAACCGCATCGCCCGGCTGGAGCCTACTTTCGGCATGTTTACAGTGTCGCTTAGCCTCCCTCCGCACAGCCTGCGCTATTTCAATCATAACCTCTATGCCTATCGGGAAGGGAATGTCTGGACGTTCCATCAGGACAATCGTCCGGTGGGCGGAGTGCTCGTCAGCTGCCGGGTGCCCGAGGATGGAAGTGACTATACGAGCCAGGTGGATTTGCTGATCCCCATGACGTGGGAGCAATGCCGGGCCTGGGAGCATACATCGGTGGGACGGCGTGGCGAGGCCTACGAGGAACTGAAGGAAAGCCTGGCCGGCGAATGCATCGCCTTGGCCGAACGGTTCATCCCCGAATTGAGGGGGCAGACATGGGAATATACCAGTACGCCCTTGACCTGGCGTGACTACACCTTCGCTCCTGAAGGCTGCGCTTACGGCATCCGCAAGGATTTCCGCAACCCGTTGCAGACGTTTCTTTCCGTGCGCACGCCTGTTCCCAATTTGCTGCTGACCGGGCAAAGCCTGTTGTTGCACGGAGTACACGGGGTGACGTTGACCGCGTTTCATACGTGCGCCGAGATCCTGGGACGCGAACCGATATGGAGAATTTTGGAAGATAACGAATCGAGAACCTAAAACATAAGAATTACGATGAAGAAATATGCGTTAGTGACAGGCGGCAGCCGTGGAATAGGACGGGCCGTCTGCGTAAAACTCGCCCGGATGGGCTATGACATACTGATTAATTATGCAAGCAATGCGGCAGAAGCCCAAAAGACACTGGAACTGGTGCGGCAGGCAGGGCAAGACGGCGAAATCCTGATGTTCGATGTCAGCAACAGGGCGCAGGTGGTGAAAGCCATGGAGACCTGGGAAAAGGAGCATCCCGATGAATATGTCGAAGTGCTGGTGAACAATGCGGGCATCCGCCGTGACAACGTGCTTGTTTTCATGTCGGAAGAAGAATGGAACGGCGTGCTCAACGTTACCCTTTCGGGATTTTATAATGTGACCCAGGCCCTGCTACAGCCGATGCTGGTGCATAAATACGGACGCATCATCAACCTGGCCAGCGTCAGCGGACTGAAGGGGCAGCCGGGACAAACCAATTATGCGGCGGCCAAGGGAGGCATTATCGCGGCGACCAAGGCACTGGCCTTGGAGGTGGCCCGCAAGAACGTCACGGTGAATGCCGTGGCGCCCGGATTTATAGAGACGGATATGACAGAAGGCTTGGACGTGGAAAGCCTGAAAGCCACCATTCCCGTCCGGCGCTTCGGCAAGCCGGAGGAAGTGGCCGAGCTGATCGGATTTCTGGCTTCGCCCGAAGCGGGATACATCACCGGCGAAGTGGTGTCTATCAATGGAGGACTTCATACATAAAACCAAAAAGATACGGAAATGAAAAGAAACTATATACTATTGGTCACGCTCCTGCTCGTCTGCCAGATGCTTCCGGCCCAACGGGCGGAACTGTATAAGGCCGCGGAACGCTTCAGGGGCATCCATTCGCTGAAAGCGGATGTCACCCAAACCCGGCACAATGCCGTCCTGATAGAGGACGTCTCGGCATCGGGACATTTCTTCTTTCAGGAACCCGACTGTTGCAGCATGGTGTTTGCCGACGCGAAAGAGATGCTGCTTGCCGTGGACGATACGTTTGTCATGGTCAGAGACGGGAAGCAACACGTGGCCAAGACAAAGGTGCGGGGAGGCAATCCTTTTGAAGTACTTTCTGACGTGTTCCGCAAACTGCTTTCAGCGGACAAGGATGCCGATTTGTCCGAGCTGGCCGATGTGAAGCTTGCCAAGGAGGGAAATCTCTGTACAATCACCATCACTCCCGTCGCAGCCGGTAACAAGGCCCGGCGCCGGATGATGTACACCTCATGCGTGGCTACCGTGGATCTGAAAGCGGCGGAACTGCGCAGTGTACGCATCTATGAAAGAGGGGAGAACTACACCCAATATGATTTCTCGAACTATGTGTTCAATGCTGAGGTCAATGCCGACGCCTTCGACGTTCAATCCGTGCTGTGAAGATGAAGTACTCGATATTTGGGATATTGTGTCTGATGATTGTCTCTACGGCGGCTGCCCAGCAGACGGAAGTGAAGGGAGTGGTGGCCGACTCGGTGACAGGCGAAAGACTGCCGTATGCCGCGGTGATATTGAAAGGCACCGATATTGGCGGTGCCACTGATGACGACGGCAGATTTGCATTCTCGGTGCCGAATGCGCCCGCCACGCTGCAAATATCCTATCTGGGTTATGACAGCCGGGAGTTGCGGATTGTCCCCAATGGAAAGCCCATCGAACTGAGCGTGCGCCTGGCTCCGTCCGGCATCGCCTTGAACGAAGTCACCGTCAAGCCCAAGCGGGAGAAATACCGCAAGAAAGGAAACCCGGCCGTCGAATTTGTGCGTCATGTCATATCCCTGCGCAAGGAGAACGATCCTCGTGACCATGACTACTTCAGCTACGATCATTATGAGAAGATGTTTTTCGCCAAGAACGACTATACTCCGAAACCCAAGAAGAAAAAGGGAAAGAACGGCAAGTTTGACTTCCTGGAGGAATACGTCGATACGCTGGACGATGGTATCACCGTCCTGCCGGTGTCGGAAAAAGAGAAGGTGCAGACCGTGTACTACCGCAAGTCGCCTCGGTCGGAAAAGCGGGTGGTCAGGGGATATAAATCATCGGGCATTGATGAAATATTCTCCAGCGACGGCGTACAGCAGTTTCTCGGCGAGGTGTTCCGCGAGGTGGACATTTTCCAGAATAACATACCGCTTTTCCTGCAACGGTTTGTCAGCCCGCTGTCTTCCATCGGACCTAATTACTATAAGTACTACCTGATGGATACGGTGCAGGTAAACGGGCGGCGCTGTGTGGACTTGGGCTTCGTTCCTTTCAATTCGGAGACGTTCGGCTTTACGGGACATCTCTACGTCACGCTCGACTCCACTTATTTCGTGCAGCGCGCCGTCTTCAACGTTCCCAAGGACATCAATCTGAATTTTGTTTCCAGGCTGACCATCCAACAGGATTTTGAGCGTATGCCGGACGGTACGCGCATCATTACCAAAGACGATATCAGCGTCAATTTTAAGTTGACCGAACGCACCAAAGGCATGTATGCCCGCCGCCTGAACATTTATACCCACCATTCTTTCGACCCGCCCGGCGGAGAGCGGCTCCGTGTGTTTGACGAATCGGCCCCTGTCATTACACTGGAAGGCTCGCATCGGCGCCCCGATGACTTCTGGACCGAACACCGCCCGGCAGAAGGGAAGAACCGCAATCCGAATTCCACGGAGAAACTGATGGCCAGGCTTAAAACCATCCCGGTGTATCGGATCACGATGAAGGGGCTTTCCATTCTCGTGGGGGGATATGTGCCTACGCATCGCGAGCCGGAGAAAAGCAAGTTTGAGTTCGGACCGATGAACTCGACGGTCAATTATAACAAGATGGAGGGATTGCGCCTGCGTGTCGGCGGTACCACGACCCCGGCTTTCAGCAAGCGGTTGTTCCTGGATGGCTATGTAGCCTACGGCTGTAAGGATGAGAAGGTGAAATACGACGCTCTGGTGGAGTATTCGTTCAACGACCGCAAGGAGTTCCGCAAGGAATATCCGATGCACTCCTTGCGCTTCGAATATATGTACGATGTTAACAAACTGGGGCAGGACTATATGTACACCAGTAAGGACAACATGATGCTGATGATACGCCGCAAGCAGGACAACATTATTTCGTATTTGCGGCAGGCGGAGCTGACCTATACCCGCGAGCATTACAACGGCTGGTCATACAACGCCATTGTGCGCAACCGGCGCGAGTATGCCACACCGTATGTCGCCTTCGAACGCATAGGCTCGGACGGGACAGCCACCCCGGTGGATCATTATGACATGACCGCATTGGAACTGCGCCTGCGCTATGGCCGCAATGAGAAGTTCTATCAGACGCGCAACCAGCGTGTGCCCATTACCTTCGACGCGCTGATATTCAACGCCAGTCACGTAATGGCCAAAAAGAATTTTCTGGGTTCTGATTATGACTATCACCGCACGGACATCGGCATGCAAAAGCGCTTCTGGTTTTCCGCTTTCGGTTACCTCGACTGCATCCTCAAGGCAGGGAAAGTCTGGACGAAAGTCCCTTATCCGCTGCTGATTTTGCCCAACGCCAATCTGACTTACACCATCCAGCCGGAATCATATACCAACATGAACGCCTTGGAGTTCATCAATGACGAATACGCTTCCTGGGATATCACCTATTACATGAACGGCAATCTGCTGAACCGGCTGCCTTTCATCAAGAAGTTGAAGTGGCGTGAGGTGTTCTGCTTCAGAGGCCTGTGGGGACACCTGACGGACAAGAACAATCCGGCCAAGAGCGGAGGCGAAGGGCTTTTCCGCTTTCCCGACTCTACCTATGCCATGGGGCGTGCTCCTTACATGGAAGCAAGCGTAGGAATTGAAAATATCTTCAACTTCCTACGCATAGATTATGTCTGGCGATTAAATTACCGCAACCATCGGGACATTCAGAAAAGCGGAGTACGGATGACAATGGCCCTGTCTTTTTGATTTACATAACAGTCGATTGGAAAATGGGCAATTGTTCTTCCGGCGCCCTCCGATAGTTCAGCGGGGTCATGCCGAGATGCGTCTTTACGTATTTCCCGAAAAAAGACTGATTGGGAAAGTCAAACTCTTCCGCTATCTCTTTGATGGATTTGTTCGAACGTTTCAACCGGTCCTTGATAGCCTCGATAGTGTATTCATTGATAAGTTCGAGCGGAGTGCGTCCGCAAGCCTGTTTGATAACCTTGGAAAGGTATTTGGGCGTATAACACAGTTCATTGGCGTAATATGCCACAGAACGATGCATGCCATGGTCTTCGGACAGCAGCTTTATGAAATTGCGGAAAATCTGGTCGGCCTGCGTAAACTCCTCTTTCTCTTGAGACGATGAGTCTGCCGCGATATTCTGGTTGAGTAGTCCGATCATTTCACAAAGGAGAGCCGCAAATATGTGTTGTATGACTTCTTTGTGATACAAATGAGGCTTCTCTTTAATCTTCAAGCTGATAAGTCTGTTATAAATGTCAAAGACTGTTTCATTCTTGGGCTCGTTTACAGACTTGACGGGATTTTGATGGATATGCAAGACGGTTCTCCATGTGCTCTTTTCAACTTTAAGTATGCGTTGCAGGAAACGGGTGGAGAAGGCGGCGAGCTTTATTTTGTGGTGGGGACTCGGATTTTCGTAGCTGATAATGGAATTGGGAAGTCCCAATAAGATATCGCCGGTCTGCAGGAAATATGTTTTCCGGTTGATGTCTAATTGTATATGGCCTTCAATGCAGGAGACAATCAATAAGCATCCCAATTTTATCGGCCTCTGTCTGTCGGAGATATATTCCCTGCTGATCAGCACGATGTCTTCATCCATGTAATCGATGAGGTCTGAGTTAGCCTTGAAGTCCTTGATTTCTATTGTTTGAATGTCTTCGTATTCCATAATTCTCTCTCTTTGGTTTTGAATGGTTGCAAAGATGGGAAATGAAGCGATTTGGCGGATGCTCTATCTGCCTCTTTTATTCTTCTAAATGTCATCGGCCTACCTAAAAAACGTGAATTTAACTCCGTAGGAATGGGCGTAAAGACAGACAGTTCAGTCAAACTTCAGTATGAATGTCGTTTCCTTGCCGGGTTGGTACGTGAGGCTGCCGCCGGACAGGCGCATGATTTGGCGGGAGATGCTCAGGCCGATGCCACTGCCGGACTCTTTCGTAGTGAAGAAAGGAATAAAGATGTGTTCGGCTACTTCGGGCGGAATGGCGGGGCCGTTGTTCGCCACTTCTATCAGCACGGCTTCGCTTTCGTCACAATAGGCACGGATGCTGATGTGTCCGTCCGTTTGAGCGGCCAACGCTTGCAGGGCATTGGCCAGCAGGTTGGTCATGACTTGCGCGATGAGATGCTCGTCGGCATGCAGGATGAGGTCGTCCGGGCGGATGTCGATGTGGAAGTCCGCATGGGTGTCCGGAAAGCGGTGACGGGCCAGCCGGACCATGCGTCCGATGAACTCTTTTACGTAGAACAGGGTAGGCACCGGTGTGGGAATATGGGTAAACCGGCGGTAGTTCTCCACGAATGCCAACAGTCCCTTGCCGGTGTTATGGATGGTTTGCAGGCCTTGGCGCAGTTCGTCTTTTTCCTCCATGCGGGTCAGCAAGGTATCACTCAGTGAGGTGATGGGGGTGACGGAGTTCATGATTTCGTGGGTCAGCACCCGCGTCAGGCGTATCCACGAGTCTATTTCCTTTTCGTCCAGTTCGGGGTTGATGTCGTTCAGGGCTACGATGCGCAAGGCTTCTTCACGGATGGTGATGCCGCTCACGCGGATGGAGAGGCTGACTGTGCCCCGTTCGTTGTTGAAAGTAGTCTGTAGTTTGTCGCCCGAGTGGCAATCTGCCAACAGTTCGCTCAGGCGTGCGTCGACGCGGGTCAGCTGTCTGACGTGTGTCAGGACTTCCATGCCCAGCAGGCGCAGGGCTTCGTTGTTCTTCTGATAGATGTCGCCCCGGCTGTTCAGCACCACGATGCCCGTGTTCACGCAGTTCAGGATGAGTTCATAGTATTTCTCCCGTTGAGCCGTCTCGTTCTTTACCTGTCCCAGCATCAGGCTCATCCGGTTGAGAGCATGGTGGACAAGGCGGTCGGCCTCCGGCAGGTCGGTTTCGCTGAAGCGCACGCTATAGTCGTCGTTGGCGATGGCGTCCAATAGGAAAAGTACCTTGTGGGCATACCGGCGGTGAAGCCGGATTTGCCGGTAGAGGGCGTACAGCGCAAGTAGGCTGAGCGGGACGGCGGCTATATATAAAAGGTATATCCAGGCGGTGGCAGCTCCGATGGTGAACAGGAGTGTAAGCGTGACCCACAGCGGATAGGTTTGCAGGAGGATGTGCAGGCGTTTCTTCATGGCGGTGCGGGGCTTAGAGTCCGTATTTCTTCATTTTGTTGTAGAGGGTCTGTCGGCTGATGCCCAACTGGGCGGCTACGGCGGAAAGATTGCCTGCGCAGGCGTTCATAGCCCGGCCTATCATTTGTTTCTCCATCTCCTCCAGCGTCGTGGCGGTCGGGCTGTCCCCGGCAGGCTGGGACGAGGGCTGTAGTTGGAAGGCTTGAGGCGTAAGCTCGGTGTCGTCGCAAATGATGACAGCTTTTTCGATGGCATGCTCCAGTTCGCGGATGTTTCCTTTCCACGGATATTGTTGCAGTTTCCGTTCGGCCGCGGCGGCCAGGCGGATGTCCGGACATCCGTATTGCTTTCCAAAGCGGGCGGTGAAGAGGCGAGCCAAGGGCACAATGTCTTCTGGACGTTCGCGCAGGGGCGGTATCTCCAGATGGATGGTGTTGATGCGGTAGAGCAGGTCTTCGCGGAACTCACCGTGAGTCACCATGCTCGGCAGGTCGCGGTTGGTGGCGCAGATGAGGCGGATGTCTACGGGAATGGGCGTGTTGCTGCCCACACGTACCACGCTGCGCCGTTGCAGGGCGGTGAGCAGTTTGGCTTGCAAGGGATAGGGGAGGTTGCCTATCTCGTCCATGAAAAGCGTGCCGTGGTTGGCGGCTTCGAACTTGCCGGGACGATCCGTATGGGCATCCGTGAAGGCTCCCCGCACATGTCCGAACAGTTCGCTCTCAAAGAGACTGGGAGTCAGGGCACCCATGTCCACGGTCACCATCTCCGTGTCCCGCCGTCCGGAAAGGGCGTGCAGTTCACGTGCCAGCATCTCCTTACCCGTACCGTTCTCACCGGTGATGAGGATGTTGGCGTCCGTGGGCGCCACCTTCTCCACCAGGCGCTTCAGCTCTTGCATGATCCGGCTCTCGCCCCAGTACATGGCGGATTCTTGCTGTCTGTCGGGTGTTTTGCTTGCGGGACGGGCGGCGGCTGTCAGCGTGTCTATCAGTCGCTGGTTGTCCCATGGCTTCACTACGAAATCAGCCGCTCCTTCCTTGATGCCCCGCACGGCCAGGTCGATGTCTGCGTATGCCGTGAACAGCACCACGGGCAGGGCGGGACAGAGGCGCTTCACCTCGTGCAGCCAGTAGAGGCCTTCGCCACCGTTGTTGACGCCCGCGCCGAAGTTCATGTCCAGCAGCAGTACCTGCCACGGCTCCCTGCGCAGCACGGAGGGAAGAGTAACGGGCGAGGGAAGGGTGACGATGCGTGTGAAGACAGGCTTCAGCAGGAGTTGCAGAGCGGAGAGCACGCTGCGGTTATCGTCTACGATGAGTATGGAGTCGAGTTTCTTCATGGTCACTTTTAATATATTGATGATGCAAAAGTATGAAATTAATCGGAATGTCCGGTCAGTGTGTAGGAGAAAAGCAAAAGTTATAAGTGCAGTGTCCAATAGTTGGACAGTGGTGTCTAATAATTGGACACAAGAATATCGAAATATTTGCTGTAATTCACTGACTGAATGCATGTTGCTTATCTGGCACGGTTTTGGTATAGAAGTAAATGGGAATTTAGCGCGCTGAATGCTATCTGTCATTCTGAGCGTAGCCCGTAGGGCGTAGTCGAAGAATCTCACGTTTACAGTACCATACTTTATGTGAGATCCTTCGACTCCACTGCGTTCCGCTCAGGATGACAGTTACCATAAGCGCTTAGATTTACCCCGATAAATTATCATTTAACAACTATACATAATGAAGCAACTTTACTACGTTATTCAGACATTACGCCATGCGGCGGGAAGCAACCTCTTCAAGGTCGTGTCCCTGGGGCTGGCGTTGGCGATGAGCGTGCTGCTTTTCGCCCGTGTGGCCTACGAACAGAGCTACGACACGTGTTTCCGAGATTATGACGACATCTACCAGGTGTGGACGCAGTTCACCGTCAGCGGTGAGAAGCTGGACTGGCAGGAGCAGAATATTGGGCCTACGGTGGGCACTATCTTGGAGTACTTTCCCGACCAAGTGGAGGCGGGCACGTGTACCAACTTCTTCCTTGCGAACGCTCCTATTTATCACGGCAACACCCGTTTTAATGAGCCGAAGATTTGCGCCGACTCGCTGTTCTTCCGCACGATGGGTATCGAGGTGCTAAACGGTAACCCGGTGGAGGATCTGCAACAGCCGCACGTCATCTACCTAAGCGAGTCGTTCGCCAAACGCCTGTTCGGTGATGAGAGCCCCATCGGTAAGACGCTGGACTACAACCACGAACGTGACCTGACGGTGCGGGGCACGTATGTCGACCTACCCGATAACACTACGCTGAAGGCGGATGCCATCGTCTCCATGCCTCCTTCGTGGGCAAGGACGCAACTGAACTACTCGTGGGACGGGGGAGACTCGTTCCCGCAATACATCCGCTTGAAGTCCGGAGCAGACGTGGAGAAGCTGAACGCCCGCATCGACGACGCCATCTCCCAGCTGATGCCCGATCGTGGAAAGAACGGAGAAGACCTGAGTATCCGTGTGGCTCCCTTGCGCGACACTTACCGGGGCTACGACCAAGTGGCGCGCATGAAGGTCATCATGCTTGTACTGGGCTTGAGCATCCTCTTCATCGCTGCGTTGAACTATGCCCTGCTCAGCGTCTCCGGCCTGTCGCGCCGTGCCAAGGCGGTAGGCGTACACAAGTGCAGTGGGGCGAGCGGCGGGGGCGTGTTCGGTATGTTCCTGTTGGAGACGGCGGTCATCGTCCTGTTGGCGGTAGCGGTGATGGTGGGGCTGATGTACGGCTTCCAAGATTTCGTGGAGGACACGGCGGCTACGAAGCTCAGTAATCTCTTCACGTGGGATCGTATCTGGGTGCCCGTGCTGACGGTCGTGCTGCTCTTCGTAGTGGGCGGTGTGCTGCCGGGGCATCTGTTTGCTCGCATCCCTGTGACGCAAGTGTTCCGCCGCTACACCGAGGGTAAGAAAGGGTGGAAGCGTCCGCTGCTGTTTGTGCAGTTCGGGGGCGTGGCCTTCATCTGCGGGCTGATGGGGATGATTATGCTGCAATACCGATATATAATGAATAAAGACATGGGCTTCAGCGTTGAGCGGTTAGCGTTGACAGGCATCCACTTTGATACAGACGAGGAGAATGACAACGCTATGACCTTCTTCAAGAGCTTGCCCTACGTGGAGGACGTAGCGAACAGCATGGGAGACCCCTTGCAAGGCTACAGCGGCACGATGATAAACAGCGAGAGCGGCGGGAGCCTTTTCTCCGTCCGTTTCGACCAGATAACGGAGAACTATCCCACCCTCATGGGTATGACAATGCTGCAAGGGCGTGTGCCCCGCACTTGGGAGGAAGTCATCATCAACGAGGACTTCGCCAAGCGGATGCACTGGACGGCGGAGAATGCCGTAGGGCAAGTAGTACATACTATGGGTATGACACCCAAGGTTGTGGGCGTAGTGAAAGATTTTCAGATAAACGGTTATTACACGCCGCAGATGCCCTACATCGGCTTCGGCAACAACTACCAATACAACTATGTGATGACCTTCAAGCTGAAAGAACCCTTCGGTGACAATCTGCTGAAGCTGCAAAAGGTAGTTTCGGAAGCCTATCCCGACAAGACCATCGACATCCGGTCCATGCCACAGATGCGCGACCAAATGTACAACCCTGTCCGCGTCTTCCGCAACGCTACGCTGGTGGCAGGCCTGGTGATGTTCGTCATTATGCTGATGGGCTTGCTGGGCTACACGGCGGATGAGGTGCAACGCCGCTCCAAGGAGATAGCCATCCGCAAGGTGAACGGCGCCGAAGCCTCCGGCATCTTGGAACTCTTGGGGCGTGACATCTTGGTGGTAGCTCTTCCTGCCGTACTGGTGGGCATTCTTGCCTCGGCCTACGTCAACCACCTATGGTTGGACATGTTTTCCACACAAGTGCCCGCCAGATGGCCGATGTATGTGTTGACGGGACTCGTATTGTTGGCGCTCATCGTGGCTTGCGTACTGTGGCGCACGTGGGGCATTGCCAACGCCAATCCTGTGGAGAGTATCAAGAGTGAGTAAATGAAGAATTAAGAATGTAGAATGAAGAATTAAATAGATAGATTATGATTCAGATTAACAACATCAGCAAAGTATTCCGTACGTCGGAAGTAGAAACCGTGGCACTGAACCACGTCAACCTGGAAGTGAAAGAAGGAGAGTTTGTAGCCATCATGGGTCCGTCGGGCTGCGGAAAGTCCACCTTATTAAATATATTGGGCCTGTTGGACAATCCTACAGAGGGCAGTTACAAGCTCTTGGGCGAGGAAGTGGCAGGCCTGAAGGAGAAGGAGCGTACTCGGGTGCGCAAGGGCAAGATTGGTTTTGTCTTCCAGAGCTTCAACCTGATAGATGAGCTGAACGTCTTCGAGAACGTAGAACTGCCTTTGACCTACCTCGGCTTCAAGGCAGCCGAACGCAAGCGCATGGTGACCGAACTGCTGCAACGCATGAACATCAGCCATCGCGCCAAGCACCTTCCGCAACAACTCTCGGGCGGTCAGCAACAGCGTGTGGCCATCGCCCGTGCCGTGGTGACCAATCCCAAGCTCATCCTTGCCGACGAGCCTACGGGTAACCTCGACTCGAAGAATGGCAAGGAAGTGATGGACCTGCTGACGGAGCTTAACCGCCAAGGCACAACCGTGATTATGGTGACGCACTCGCAACACGACGCCGGCTATGCCCAGCGCACGGTGCACCTGTTCGATGGTAGTGTAGTGGCTAATGCGATGAATGAGCTATGAGACAGTTATATTATACCTTTCTGACCCTGCTTCGGGGGCGTGGCGGCAACGTGGTGAAGCTCGTGTCGCTCACGTTAGGATTGTTTGTCGGCGTGCTGCTTTTTGCCCAGATAGCCTACGAACTGAGTTTCGACCGTTTCTACGAGCGTCCCGAAACGCTGGTGACACTGCGTATGCGCATCGTCACCCAGGGTGTGCCCACGGCGGAATATAATTACGCCACCTACCGCCCTGCCGCGTCCGACTTGTGGGAGGCGATGCCCGAACTGGTGGAGAGCGCCTGCCTGACCGCCAACATGTGGCAACCCACCTTCTATTTGGAAGACAAGAAGTTGGACGCTTTTCCCATTCTTTTTGCCGACACGCTGTACTTTCAGACCACCGGCATCCCGGTGCTGAAGGGCGACCCGCACGACCTCGCCTTGCAGGGCAATGCTTTCATCTCGCAAAGTAAGGCACGGGAACTCTTCGGTGACGAAAACCCCGTGGGCAAGGAACTCTCCGTGGAGAAACTGTTCAACGTCACCATCCGGGGCGTGTATGCCGATGTGCCTTCCAATACCGCCTATCCACACGAGCTGCTGCTCTCCCTTCCCGCCTTCGAGTGGGCGTATGGGAAAGGCACGTGGAACCTGAACAACATTTATTATGTCTTTTTCCACCTCAAGCATCCGGAAGATGTGGAGCGGATGAACGCCCGTGTGCAGAAGGCCGTGGAGCAATACACCGATCCTCGTCTGGGTGAGGACGTGGTGACGGAATACAGCGTGTTGCCTCTGTATAAAGTCTATCGTACCGCTCCTGACACCACGCGGAGGCTGGTCATCCTGGGTGTGCTGGGATTTTCCATCTTCTTTGTCTCTGCCATGAACTATGTGCTGGGTGCCGTAGCGGCCATGAGCCGACGGGCCAAGGCGGTGGGCGTGCATAAGTGTAGCGGTGCTACGGGCGGGCATGTGCTGAGCATGTTCCTGTGGGAAACCGGCCTAATGATGGTGACGGCCATCGTCTGCGCCTCGCTGCTCATGTATCTGTTCCGCGAGCCGTTGGAGGACCTGTTGGGCAGTCGTCTGGCCGACCTCTTTACGTGGCAGACGATGTATGTGCCTCTCGGCCTCGTATTCTTGCTCTTCGCGATAGCGGGATTTATGCCCGGCTATGTCTATGCCCGCATCCCGGTGACGCAGGTGTTCCGCCGCTACACCGAGGGCAAACGCTCCTGGAAGCGGGGCTTGCTCTTCGTGCAGTTCGTCGGCGTGGCCTTCATTTGCGGCATGCTGCTCACCACCGTGTGGCAGTATCATGACCTGATGAGCCGCAGCGTGGGCTTCCGCAGCGATGGGTTGGCGGCGGGCATCGTGACGGGTAGCCTCCAACGGGCGGAGGGCGTGGCCGATGCCATCCGTCGCGAACCCTACGTGGAGGCAATCGCTGTCAGCGGCAATAACCTGCTTGCCCATTACAGCACCAACCGCCTGTCGGACAATCAAGGCAACTTCATCTGCCCCCTGCACTTCATGATGATAGACAAAGACTTTCCGCAAGTCACCGGCATGAAGCTGCTGGAAGGCGCCTGGCCTCGGCACAAAGGCGAAGCCGTGGTGGGAAGGACTACGGTCGAAACGATGAAGTGGGGTGACACCGCCATCGGACGCCAACTGCCCATCAATCCCTCTTGGATGGGACTGGAGGAACCACCCATCGTCGTAGGGGTGGTAGAGGATGTGCGCAACATGGGCTTCTTCATGGATCAGACCTGCACTTCCTTTATTCTGGGCGATCGCCTGCGCTGCTTCAACGTCCGGCTGAAAGCTCCGTTGGATGACAATCTGAGACGGTTGAACGACTTCATGCGGACCACCTATCCCAATCTCTCCATTGAGTTCACCACCTATCAGGACATCCGCCGCGAGCAGAACGAGAGTGTCTCCCACTTCCGCAACATCGTGTGGGTGACTACGCTTTGCATCGTGCTGATTGTACTGATGGGGCTGATAGGCTACGTCAGCGACGAGACCGAACGCCGCTCGAAAGAGATAGCCGTGCGCAAGGTGAACGGCGCCGAGGCCGCGGACATCCTCCGCTTGCTTTCGACGGACATCTTGAAAGTAGCTGTTCTGGCGGTAGCCATTGGCATGGCGGCCTCTTGGTATGTCTCCGGCGAGTGGATGCAACAGTTTGCGGACAGTGAGCTGCTTTCGCCCGTGTGGTTCGTGCTGCTGTTGCTCCTTCTCCTGTTGCTTATCGTAGGGGTTGTGGTCGTAAAGGCCTGGCATATTGCCAACGAGAATCCGGTGGAGAGCATCAAGAGCGAATAGGAGGGGCGGACAGACGCCCTCGTTTATCCTTTAGCCTCCTGGTAGAGGAAACGCTTGATGCTCTTTTTGGCCGTCTTTTCGAATTCCTCGAAATGGATTTTGACCTTGGTTATCTGGCAGTAGGCGGGGAGCTGTTGGTTCAGTTCGATGCGGTTCTGTTCCATGGCGTCTTCCACGTCCGACTGCTGGAGGCCGCGGGCAAAAGCTTCATCAAAGTCAGGATAGATGAGCGCCACCAGTTTGTCTTTCTGCAGGACGATGAGCGACTCGCTGACGTAGGGCAGGTTGTTCAGGCGGCTTTCGATCTCTTCGGGATAGATGTTCTGTCCGCTGGCGGTGAGAAGCATGTTCTTGCTGCGTCCGCGGACGGTGACGTTTCCCTCTGCGTCCATCGTGGCCAGGTCACCGGTATGAAGCCAGCCGTTGACGTCGATGCTTTGGGCCGTGGCTTCGGGGTTCTTGTAATAACCCAACATCAGGTTCTCGCCCCGGCAGATGATTTCGCCCGCACGATTGGCCGGATCGGGCGAGTCGATGCGTACTTCCATGCGCGAAGCGGCCTTGCCACAGGAAGCCAGCTTCAGATCCTGCCAACGGCTGGAGCAGATGATGGGGCCGCATTCGGTCATGCCGTAGGCAATGGTGTAGGGGAAGCCGATTTGTTTGAGGAACCGCTCTACGTCGGCATTGAAGGGGGCACCGCCGATGATGATGTCCTCGAACTCGCCTCCGAAAATCTCCATGGCAGCCTTGCGGGCGGACGCTTTGAACTTGTCGTTGACGATAGGCACGTGCAGCAAGAGCTTGCCGATGGTATTGTCCACACGGGGGAGAATATTCTTCTTGATGATTTTCTCGACGATGAGAGGTACGCACGAGATGATGCGCGGACGTATTTCGGCGAATGACTGAGCTATGATTTTGGGTGAGGGCATGCGTGTCAGGAAATAGAGATGTGCCCCCTGGCATACACCATAAAGGAAATCATAGACCATGCCGAACACGTGTCCCAAGGGAAGCATCGAGACGATGCGGTCTCCGGGATAGATGGGACGCATTTCGCGGCAGTAGTCCACGTTGGAGCGGATGCTGCGATAGGGCAGCATGACGCCTTTGGAATAGCCGGTGGTGCCGGACGTATAATTGATGATAGCCAATTCTTCCGGTGATTTTTCCCGACGGTAACGGACGTGTTCGGGGCGGAAGTTTTTCGGGTAACGCTGGCCATAGATGGCATTGCGGTGCTCGAAAGCGTCGGTGAGGCGCTCGTCTCGTGCAACCACGGGGGTAAAATCCGGCAGAAGAACGATGCCCAGCAGGTTGGGCATGTGGTCCTCGTTCAGGTTTTCCCATGCCTGATCGCCCACGAAGAGCAATTTGGCCTCGGAGTGGTTCACGATGTTGTGGATATTGTCAGCCTTGAATTCATGCAAGATGGGAACGATGACCGCGCCATAAGTGATGGTAGCCAGAAAGGTTACCGCCCAGTGGGCGCTGTTTCGTCCGCAGACGGCAATCTTGTCACCGGGTTTGATGCCGGCTCTTTCCAGTACGATGTGGAATTTGACAATTTTTCTTGCTACGTCCTTGTATTGCAGGGTGGCTCCGTTGTAATCGGTCAGGGCATTGCGATCCCAGTTTCGGGCAATGCTCTGTTCGATGTACCCGATGAAGCTTTTATTTGATTCCATTGGCTCTTTTTTGCACGTTTTGTTTAAAACTGCGCAAAGATAGGGCTTCTGGTTATCTCCTGCAAGCAGTTTTCATTATTTTTCTTGACTTGAAGGGCCGTAACAGTGGTCTTAACGGCTCATTCTTTAGCCTTTTCCGAGATAAGCAACAGTTTGTCGCCTTCGTGTAACTTTAGTGAACCGTTGGGAATCAGGTATTCATCCTGTCGTTTGACAATCATCACAAGAGTACCTTTAGGCAGATTCATGTCTTTCAGGGTGGAAGCTTTTTCCAAAATCTCAGCAGTGATGGTCATGTCATGGAGGTCGGAGTCAATTTCCTCGGGTAGCTCCACACCGAAGTCGTTACCCGTCTTCGGCTGTGGAAGGGAGAGACCTAACAAGCGTGAGGCAGCGGTGATGGTGGTTCCTTGCACGATGAGCGACAGGATGGTGATGAAGAAGACAATGTTGAAGATGCTGTTGGCTCCCGGCACCTCGGCCACGACGGGATAGGTGGCGAAGATGATGGGAACGGCTCCACGCAACCCCACCCATGAGACGAACAGGCGTGACTTATGGGTGATTTTCTTCCCAAAAGGAAGCAGGCTGATATATACGCTGAGCGGACGCCCCACGAGAATCATAAAGGCTCCGATGAGCAAGGCCACGGCTGCTACTTCGAGCATCTCGTGCGGATTGACCAACAGACCCAGGCAGAGGAACATGATGATTTGGAAGAGCCAGGTCAGGCCGTCCATGAACGTGTTGATTTCCTTACGGTTGGCTATTCTGTGATTACCCACCATCATACCCGCTAGGTAGACGGCCAGGTAGCCGTTTCCGTTCAGGAGGCTGGTGACGGCAAACGTAAAGAAGATGAACGCCAGCAGCAGGATGGGGTAGAGGGAGGAATTGTCGATGTTCAGCTTGTTCAGCATGACAATGGCCAGTTTGCCAAGCAAATATCCTGCGGCGGCTCCCACGATGAACTGGATCATGAAAGAGCCTGCAATCTGCATCCAGCCCATGCCGGCCGTTTGGGTCAGCTGAATGAGGACAATGGTCAGCATGTAGGCCATTGGGTCGTTGCTTCCGCTTTCCAGTTCGAGCATGGGGCGCAGGTTGTGTTTCAGGTTGATCTTTTGCGAGCGCAGGATGGAAAAGACGGAAGCCGAATCGGTGGACGACATGGTGGCGGCCAGCAGCAGCGACGGGATAAGCGGAAAATGGATGTTGGTCCAGCTCATGCCCGACAGCCACCAGATAAAGAGGCCTGTAAACAAGGTGGTGAACAGCACTCCTATGGTGGACAGGACGATACCCGGAGCGAGTACGGGCTTGATTTCTATGAACTTGGTGTCCATACCACCGGTAAACAGGATGATGCTGAGGGCAATCATGCCAATGAACTGGGCGGCTTCCATGTTGTAGAACTGGATGCCCAGACCGTCACTGCCGAACAGCATGCCGACAACGAGGAAAAGCAACAGGGTGGGAACACCGAAACGATAACCGGTCTTTCCGGCCAGAATACTGACGAACAGCAGGATGGAGCCTACGAGCAGGATATTTTCAGGAGTAAACAACATGATAGTGATTTTTGTGGGGCAAATATACATCTTTTATCCGAGACTTTTTGTTTTTGTGGCTTATAAATTACAGATGTGTGATTGATAAGGAGCGGAATAAATTTGCGAAATTTCTTTTTGAGCAGATGGGAGAGTTTATCCCCCGCCAATGATTTTTCCGCTTTTTCTTGCCTGCTGTTTCAGTTTTTTGTACTTTTGGGGCAATAAAGACAGAAATCTAAAAAACGCATTTTATGATGACATCACAAGATCAAGAACTACTTGAAAAGAAAGGCATCAGTGAGAAACAAATCGAGGAACAGCTGGCCTGTTTTGAGAAGGGATTTCCTTATTTGAGATTGGCTGCCGCCGCTTCTGTAGACAATGGTATTTTAGTACCCACATCCGATGAGCAGAAGACGTATCTGGATGCGTGGGATGCTTACATGCAGACAGACAAGACGGTGGTGAAGTTCGTTCCTGCCTCGGGGGCTGCCAGCCGTATGTTCAAGAATTTATTTGAATTTTTGGGCGCTGAGTATGATGTGCCGCAGACTTCCTTTGAAAAGACTTTCTTTGAGAAGATTGACAAGTTCGCTTTTTATGCAGACCTGGACAATGCCTGCCTGAAGACCGCCGGGAAGAATGTGGCGGATCTGGTGGCTGCCGGTAATTATAAAGCGGTGGTGGCGGCTCTCTTGGATGCGGCCGGACTGAATTACGGGGCTTTGCCAAAGGGCCTGTTGAAGTTCCATAAATATGAAGACGGAAACCGTACGCCCGTGGAGGAGCATCTCGTGGAAGGTGCGCTTTATGCCGCAAACAAGAATGGCAAGGTGAACGTTCATTTTACCGTATCGGCTGAACATCGCGCCCTGTTCAAGGCGTTGGTCGATGAAAAAGCTGCCGCTTATGCCAAAAAATACGGTGTGGACTACAATGTCAGCTTCTCCGAACAGAAGCCCAGTACGGACACCATCGCCGCCGACATGGATAACAAGCCGTTCCGCGACAATGGCAAGCTTCTTTTCCGCCCGGGTGGACACGGGGCTCTCATTGAGAACCTGAATGACCTGGATGCCGATGTCATCTTTATCAAGAATATCGACAATGTAGTGCCCGATAAGTTGAAGGGTGATACGGTATTATACAAAAAACTGATTGCAGGCGTGTTGGTGACTTTGCAACAGAAGGCGTTCTCTTACCTGCAACTGCTTGACAGCGGCAAGTACACCCACGACCAGGTACTTGAAATCCTCCAGTTCCTTCAGAAAGAACTGCATTGCAAGAACCCCGAAACGAAGAACCTCGAAGATTCGGAACTGGCCATCTATCTGAAAAAGAAACTGAACCGCCCGATGCGCGTCTGCGGTATGGTGAAGAATGTGGGCGAACCCGGTGGCGGTCCGTTCCTGGCTTATAATAGTGACGGCACCATTTCCCTGCAAATTCTGGAAAGCTCGCAGATAGACATGAAGGATCCCGAAAAGAAGGCCATGTTCGAGAAGGGAACCCACTTCAATCCCGTAGACCTTGTCTGTGCCGTGCGCGACTACAAGGGACATAAGTTCGACCTGGTGAACTATGTGGATAAGGCCACCGGTTTCATCTCTTACAAGTCTAAAAACGGCAAGGACCTGAAAGCTCTCGAACTGCCCGGCTTGTGGAACGGCGCGATGAGCGACTGGAATACCGTGTTTGTGGAAGTGCCTTTGAGCACCTTCAATCCCGTGAAGACGGTGAACGATTTGTTGAGAGACCAACATCAATAAAATCCGATAGACACACTTAGGAGGATGCGTCAGAGGGAGTGCATCCTCCTTCCTTATTTAGTTAGACAGATTATTATAACGATGAAGAAAATTTTATTATTAGGTTCCGGTGAGTTAGGAAAAGAGTTTGTGATTGCCGCCCAGCGTAAGGGGCAGTATATCATTGCCTGCGATTCGTATGCCGGTGCTCCCGCCATGCAGGTGGCAGACGAATGTGAAGTATTCAGTATGCTTGATGGTGATGCGTTGGAGCGCGTGGTGCGTAAGCATCAGCCGGATATCATTGTCCCCGAGATAGAAGCCATCCGCACCGAACGTCTTTATGACTTCGAGAAGGAAGGCATTCAAGTGGTGCCCAGTGCACGGGCGGTGAACTTCACCATGAACCGCAAGGCCATCCGCGACCTGGCTGCCAAGGAGCTGGGCTTGAAGACGGCGAAGTATTTCTATGCCAAGTCGCTCGACGAGCTGAAGGAAGCTGCCGCCAAGATCGGTTTCCCCTGTGTGGTAAAGCCGCTGATGTCATCTTCCGGCAAGGGACAGTCACTGGTGAAGAGTGCCGACGAGTTGGAGCATGCTTGGGAATATGGCTGCAACGGAAGCCGCGGGGATATCAAGGAACTTATCATTGAAGAGTTTATCAAGTTTGACAGCGAGATTACGCTGCTTACCGTGACGCAGAAGAATGGTCCCACGTTGTTCTGTCCTCCCATCGGTCATGTACAGAAGGGCGGCGACTATCGTGAGAGTTTCCAGCCTGCACACATTGACCCTGCCCACTTGAAAGAGGCGCAGGAGATGGCTGAAAAGGTGACACGTGCCCTGACCGGTGCCGGCCTGTGGGGTGTGGAATTCTTCCTGAGTCATGAGAACGGTGTTTATTTCTCCGAACTTTCACCCCGTCCGCACGACACGGGTATGGTGACATTGGCCGGCACACAGAACTTGAATGAATTCGAACTGCACCTGCGTGCCGTTCTTGGTCTGCCCATTCCCAACATCAAGCAAGAACGCATGGGAGCCAGTGCGGTCATTCTTTCGCCCATTGCCAGCCAGGAACGTCCCAACTACCGGGGCATGGAGGCGGTTACCGAGGCCGAGGACACCTACCTGCGTATCTTCGGCAAGCCTACTACGCGCGTCAACCGCCGCATGGGTGTAGTGCTCTGCTATGCGCCTTTGGGTAGCGACTTGGATGCCTTGCGCGACAAAGCCAAAGCCTTGGCCGATAAGGTGGAAGTATATTGATAAGGAAATGCCTTATTGACTGAAGAGAGGGGTGTCAAAATGTAGGGAAGTATTCAACCTCCCAGGAGGAGGAGAATTAAGTTACCACTACGTATTTTGACACACCCTGTATTTTTATCCCCGCTCACTTCAGTGTTAGCCGGAACACCTGATTCTCTGTGCCGAAATCCGCATCGGGCAGGGGAGTGCCGGGAGCAAACAGTCCATAGACCGACGAGCCCGAACCACTCATCGAGGCATAGACAGCACCGAGGCGGTAAAGTTCGGCCTTGATGTCACCGATGGCGGGGAATTGGGGAAACACACTTTCCTCGAAATCGTTCACGAGGCAGTCCTTCCAGCTCTCCACTGGTTGCGCTATGATTTCTTTCACATTGCGTTCTGGATGTCGTGGACGGATGCGGGCAAAGGCATCGCGCGTGGAAACGAAAATATCCGGCTTTACCAGCAGCAATTGCCAGCCGGCCAGTGAAAGTTCTACGGGCGAGAAGATATTGCCGATGCCCTCGGCATACGTGGCGCGGTTGCGGATGAAGAAGGCACAGTCCGCTCCCAGTCGGGCCGCGTAGTCCTCCAATTGTTCGTCTGTCAGATGCAGGTTGTAGGCCTCGTTCAGCAGCTTCAGCATAAAAGCCGCATCGGCGGAACCGCCTCCCAGTCCCGCGCCCGAAGGGATGCGCTTGTGTAGGAAGATGTCCGTAGGCGGCAGGTTATAGGTCTCATTCAGCAGCTTGAAGGCTTTCACTACCAAGTTTCGGTCTGCCTCTCCCTCAATGGTCAGCCCGCTTTGCGTGAGCGAATAGCTGCCTTCGCCTTCTTTGCGCGGGCATATCTCCAGCGCGTCCTCCAGTGGGATGGGGTAGAAGACTGTTTCCAGATTGTGGTATCCGTCGGGGCGCTTCTCCGTGATATTCAGCCCCAGATTTATTTTCGCGTTCGGAAAGGTTATCATATAAATCTCAGCTTATTGGATGTTCTTGCCACAAATGTAAGAATAAACCGGCGAACTGCCGCATAAACGTTTCATAAAAAGAAGTGCGGTGAAGACGGAGTATGAAGAATTTCCCCTATCTTTGTTTCCGCTTTTGTCTGAAGAGACAAAGAGAACAACCAGCCAATAACTAACTCATTATATTTCAAGACCGTGGCAGAACAGAAACGAAATACACGCACGTCGCGAAGCAAGACGCCGCAGCCGGTGACCGACTACGGACGCATTCAGCCCCAGGCTCCCGAACTGGAGGAAGCCGTACTGGGCGCATTGATGATAGAGAAAGACGCCTATTCGCTGGTGAGCGAAATCCTGAGGCCGGAGTCGTTCTATGAACACCGCCATCAGCTGATTTACTCCGCCATCACAGATTTGGCCGTCAATCAGAAACCGGTGGACATCCTCACCGTCAAGGAGCAGCTCACCAAGCGGGGCGAACTGGACGAGGTGGGGGGGCCTTTCTACCTGGCGCAGCTCAGCGGCAAAGTGGCTTCGTCTGCCCACATTGAATATCATGCCCGTATCATTGCCCAAAAAGCATTGGCGCGCAATCTCATCACCTTCGCCAGCAACATTCAGACAAAAGCTTTCGACGAGACGATCGACGTGGACGACCTGATGCAGGAAGCTGAAGGAAAGCTCTTCGAGATTTCGCAGCAGAACATGAAGAAGGACTATACGCAGATTAATCCCGTCATCTCCGAAGCCTATCAGCTGATGCAGAAAGCGGCCGCACGTACCGACGGTCTGAGCGGACTGGAGAGCGGCTTCACCAAGCTGGACCGGATGACTTCGGGCTGGCAGAATTCCGACCTTATTATTATAGCCGCGCGTCCCGCCATGGGAAAGACAGCCTTCGTGCTGTCCATGGCCAAGAACATTGCCGTGAACTATCACAACCCAGTGGCCCTGTTCTCGCTCGAAATGAGCAACGTCCAGCTGGTGAACCGTCTGATATCGAATGTCTGCGAGATACCGAGTGATAAGATAAAGAGCGGACAGCTGGCCGACTATGAATGGCAGCAGCTGGACTACAAGCTGCGCGACCTGATAGACGCTCCGCTCTACGTGGACGACACGCCTTCGCTCTCCGTCTTCGAGTTGCGTACGAAGGCCCGCCGACTGGTGCGTGAGCATGGTGTGAAGGTCATCATCATCGACTACCTCCAGCTGATGAACGCCAGTGGCATGTCCTACGGCAGCCGCCAGGAAGAGGTCAGCACCATCTCGCGTTCGCTCAAGGGACTGGCCAAGGAGCTGAACATCCCCATCATCGCCCTGTCGCAGCTGAACCGTGGTGTGGAGAACCGCGAGGGTGAGGAGGGCAAGCGTCCGCAGCTGAGTGACCTGCGTGAGTCCGGAGCCATCGAGCAGGATGCCGACATGGTCTGTTTCATCCATCGTCCCGAATACTACAAGATATACACCTCAGCCGATGGAACCGACCTGCGCGGCATGGCCGAGATCATCATTGCCAAGCACCGTAACGGTGCCGTGGGCGACGTCCGCCTGAAGTTTATCGGGCAATATACCCGTTTCCAGAACCCCGAGGACGATCTCATCATTCCTCCTCCCGGCGAAAGCGGAGCGACCTTCGGCTCACGCATGAACGCTCCGATAGGCAGTCCGTCCACCCCTCCTCCTCCCACCGAGGCCGATTTCAATCCTTTCGGCGGAGTGGGGACCGACGGGCCTGTGCCTTTCTAAGGGGGGGCTTGTGGCTGTATGTCCGATCTTTATTCATGCTGATTACGGAAAAAATGTCTGAATGATAGGATAATGTGTGTGTTGATTTGCAGTTTTTGTATTGTATATTTTCTTCTTTTGAAAAAATATTATATATTTGCGATTGGGCTATACCTTTGTACCTTCAAATATTTGTAAACATAAACTGTAATCAACATGCGTAAACGACACATTCTGACAAGCCTCTTTGTATTTACATTGTGCCTGTCATGCAGCCAGGATGAGAAATTAGGAACGTCCCCCGTACATCTCTATTTGGAACCTACAGAGGAACATTTGTGGAGTGCTTCTCAGTTTCCCGACTTTGTGAACTACCCCGACGACCGGGCGAAGATGGGCGTAAAGGGAAAAGTGAGAAAGATTGTCTATGAAACGGCTCAACCCTTGTTGTGGATCTTCAGCAGTGACGGCAAGTTACTGAACGTGACCTATATATTTGGAAGTTATATCCGCGAAATGCATGACTGGCGCTTTTATTATAATGAAGCCGGCAATCTGACGCAGACGGCTTTTGAGCAAAAAACTTTATACAAAGGCAGGGAGAGCAAAGGCTTTAAGGGAAGCCCGATTGACGAAATCAGTCTTAGCGAGGATGGGAAGATGGACACCCGTTCGATGCTGGCATTTAATCGTGTATCGGTTCAGAAACAATTCCAATACAACGGTAAGGGCATATGTACCTCCGTCGCATATATTGAGAATGGGAAATCCGGCAGCGACAAGCTTACTTATAACGAACGGGGGCAGGTGACTCGCATTCAATTGAAACAGACGCGCATTCCGACTCATGGATTGACGCGGGGTGATCGCGACATTGTTCCCGCTTATGATGATCAGGGAAGAATCGCCTCTCTCAGATGCATGTCCATTCCTCAGAATATGGAAGCCTACAACATTGACTCCATTGACAGCCAAAGTTCGTATGAATATAATGAGAACAACGATGTTGTCTTGTGGCATTACACGGATACTGTATATCCGCGAAAGTATCCCAATGAATTCAGCGTCAGGTTTGAATACGTCTACGACGAGCAAAACAACTGGACGGAAAAGCGCATGATCAGCTATCCCGGAGTATTGAGTACCTTAATGAACAGTTACTACCGTGGTGAGTATCCGATGAATTATTTAGAGCCTGATGAGGAAGGAAACCAACTGGCGGAGATAGTCATCAAGCGAACCATCACTTACTATGAGCCGACGGATGAGAGCAAAGCCAGCGAACATGTTTCACCCTATGCGGCAAAGGACGGAACAGCCGAGTCCTCACAGTCTCAATCTTCCTTAAATAATGGAGAAGTAAAATTTCATGCGACCAACTTAGCCTACTGGGATGTGCAAAAGGTTGTCTGCAATGGTCCCAAGAACGGGGGATATGAATTCGTGATTTCAGGCGTACTCTTGAAAGATTGCCCTAAGTCTTTAATGTCAAGCAATGCAGTAACGGTGGCCGTGAAAGAAAAGAGTAAGACGAAACTCACCAGCCCCGGTTCGTACTTCTTCCCAGGCGGAAAAAAAGGGGAAAGCTTCTCGGTAACGATTGTCGCCGCTTTTGACGGCATGTGTAATATCAATGACTTTGAATTCCTTGCTATCCTTCCGGGATGACAAGGAAAGAGATAATCTGTCATCTCTTGCTCACTTACCAATCAAACCTTAAGAGAAGTTTGGTTTAAAAGAATTTGCGAGGGTGTGTCAAAATGTAGAGAAGTATTCAAACTCCCCGGAGGAGGAGAGTTTAGTTACCACTTCATATTTTGACATACCCTCCTATTTTTATATCGGCCTGCGATTAAAAACGGCATAGCCTTTTGAGGAAGTCTTGGATAATGATAAATTCTTCCCTCTTGATAACTTTTCGTTTTGACGACATTCGAAAAGACACGATAGAAATCCGCTTTTGTGAACATAAATGTGCCATCAGGCGTATGCATAACAAAAGAATCGTAATCTTTCAAAGACTCAATCAGGTCAGCTTTGAAACATAATCTGCTGCTTGTATATTCTACCATATGCTTACTTCTAAACTCCCTCTTTCCTATTTTATATTTATTACTTCGAAATCGTCAGGGACAAATATACGTCCGGAAAAATTTCGTGTCGCCTCTTCCGTATATTTCGCCTTACGGGTGTCAAGCGTGCGGTCTTCGGTGTGGTAAAGCAATAGGTTCTTTACATGCAGTTCTGCTGCCAAAGTTCCGGCTTCTAAAGCGGTGCTATGATGTTTTTCGTAAGGTTTGAAACGTTCGCGGTCGGCATACAGGCAAAACGCCTCGCACAACAACCAGTCGGCACCGTCTACATAAGGGCGGCAAAGCGGATTGAACGGTTCATCGCCCAAGCAAGTCAAGGATTGCCCGTCAGGGAAAACGGTACGGAATCCGAACTGTTTCTCTTTGGTGGAATGTATGTCGAAGCATTGCAAGCGGATACCGCCCGCGTCGAATGTCTCCCCGTCTTTCCGCTCACAGAAAAGAACACGTTTTCCCAAATAACTGCGATCCTTTTCCGGCAGTGTCATGCGGCATATTGCATCCAGTACATGCAGGGCCTTGTCATGGCTATGAACACTGAAGGTCCCTTCGTATGCTCCGTTTTTCATCCGGTGTATCACCATTCGAACTATCCAGACGGCTCCTAACAGGTGATCAGTATGTGCGTGGGTAAGAAACATATCGTGCAGGTCGCTCAAGGTAAGACCGGCACGTTCCAGTTGTGACAAAATCCCATTGCCCCCACCGGCATCCACCAATAGTTTATTGTTTCCCATTTTCAACAGAAAGCAGGTATTGTAGCATCGAGTGGCGATGGCATTACCGGTGCCAAGCATGATGATTTGATTCTTATTCTTCATATTGCCTTATTTTGTTGGGCGAAGATAAGGAAAATCGGGGAGTGAGGCAAGGGAATCATTTCTGCTTCTTTACCAATACGTTTTTTTTATAAATCTCCTTCATCGACTTTTCCTGCTGCTTAAGGCATGCGCGCTTTTTATCCTTAGCCGCTTGAAACTTAGCGAATGCTTCCTCACGTGTAATCTTTACTTTTTCCATAACAGCAGAATCCTTTCTGTAAAGTTGCAATATTATTTTGATAAAGTGAAACACTTGCCGATTTTTTTACGTTCTTGCGGAACATGTACCCGACCGAATTTAAGAACAGTCTTTTGAAGAGCGATAATCTTAGTGCGGGAGCTTAATAAGAGAACTTTCATTTATCCTCTACAGAAAGTTTTCGTCAGCCAGTTCCCGCACGTATTCATTGCGTTTATGGGCGGTACGCTCCGAAACGCGAGTGACGGTTTCTTTTCCGAGTGCTATGATGAGGAGACGATTCTCGCCCATAACTTGCTGCAGGGATGCAGGCAGCCGGTGATACATTCCCCGGGCCAGCACCACAATGATGCCGCACTTGCCTTGAAGCAGGAATTTTAGGACGTCTTTCTCCAATCGCGAATGAAAGCCGCTTACCACGGCAACATCTGTGCGTTTACTTATTTCTACCGCCCAATCAAGTGTCGGCAATACAGCGGAAGTGGAAATCTTGCGTGATGCAAGAAAACCAATCTTCCGCTTGTTTAGCAGGTCTTTATTTCCAAGGTAAGTACACATCACTCTATTCTTCGTTCAGTTCGTCACCCATGCGGTATTTGATGTCGTAGTTGATGATGAAGTCGAGCTCTTCTTCGGTGAAGCCGTAGTGCTGGGCGAGGACTTTGTCGATTTCGTTGATAATGGGCTTGGATTTACGCACATAATACTGCTTTTGTAAAACATCTCCATGATTTGTTTTTACTGTTTTTTCTATTGAAAATTCATCCAATGAATCAATGTAATTCTCACCAATTTCACTCAGATTATTTAAAATATCATCTTGGCAATTAGAAAATCGGAATCCAAAAATTTGATAATCACCAAGATTAAACATGTCAAAATGACAAGAATAATACCACCAAAACACATCACTGCTTAATACTGCTACTACCGAGTAGGAGCTTAAATTCTCAAAGGCTGCCTCTTTTTCACTTCTATTACCTGTTCCAAAAGGCTTATCCAAGAACACTTTCCAATATCGTCCCCCTGCAGAACGATAATAAACCTTATTTTCTTTCTTGCTGATACTTTTTTCTATTGATATTGGTTTGTTACAATAGAATTTTCGCAATATGGGAATCTCTATTTCATTGGACACTTTTAAGATTGATGTTGTTAATGACATCACATCTTTAGTTTGGTTCGCATATTTTATTGAAGAAAACAACAAGTATCTCCATTCTGAGAGCCAACGATTAATTTTAGTGGAAGACAAAATTCCTTGGCCATTACGACATAAGATTTCAATTATCAAACGTTGATCAACACCATTGAATAATCCACTTGGCCTCTCATCATAACACGAAATCCAAACATCGTGAGTGTTAGATTCACATGGTTTGATAAGTTTTTGTAAGGTCTCCATCCTACTCGTATTTATTGAAGGTAAAGGAACTATAAGACCTATATAACTAATCGCTTTAGTTAAAGCAAAACACCTTTCCGCGATATAAGCATGTAAATTACCACAACTTTCAGTTTTATAATCTTTTATTTTATATATGTCCGAAACTGCTTTTCCCGTACTTTTGTCTTTCTTATTATATTCCACATACGGCGGATTGCCGATAATCACATCAAATCCTCCATTCTCGTGGATAATCTGATAGAACTCCGCTAACCAATGGAAAGGCTGATGCGTGGTAAGCAAATCCTCATAGGAAGAAGATATATTTTCTTTAAGTAAATGGCGGTTAAGGAATTCGTTCAGAGAGGATAGCCGTTCATTCAATTTCACTTTCGCCTGTTTGAAAGTGATCATATCTTCACTTTGCGTGAACTGTACGTGCTTAAACGTTTCATAAGCCGTGGCAACGAGTTGCATTTCCGTTCTTACCTTCTCCTTGAACTCCTGGATAGCAAACATATCACCATAAACCAAATCCTGGTTCAGTTCCTCCTCTGTGGCATAACCTACCAACGTATTGCCGCAACGGATATTGAAATCAATATCCGGCAACGGGTCAAGCCCCAGATTATCGGCACGGAAGTCCACCTCCACCACCGCCATCATCTTCAGGAACAGGCGCAGCTTGGCAATTTCTGTAGCCTCCACCATGATGTCCACGCCATAGAGGTTGCGCAGGATGATGCTCTTGTAGATAAAGTATTGGATGTTGCTGCGGTACTTATGGGCAATCTCCTCTAATTCCGGCTTGAACCAATTGGGATTCTGCGCGTTGAACTCCTGCATCCGCTCAATGCAAACCTCATAGAGCGGTTCAAGAATGTTCATGGCGGCGAAAAGAAAAGCACCGGAACCACAGGTAGGGTCAAGGACAGTGACCCGCTGCAAAGCCTTGTAGAAATGGAGAATGAACAGACGGTCGTCCGCTTGTTGCAACAGGTCGTAGGCAAACGAACGGATGTCGAGGTTGTAGGTGATGAAGTCATTGATGTGCGTGATTTCACCTCCTTTGATTTTGGCAAGAATGTTTTCGCAACGTTGCAAGCGTTCCACAGTTTCCCGCCAAATCTCCGTAGGCAGGGCGAATGCCTCCGGTGTCTTCGTGTTCCAGTCCTTGCGACGTTCCAACAACTTAGGCTTTGTAGTATCAATCCCTTCGGCAATGTTGGTCGGGATGCGCTCTTTCCAGTCCGAAGTATAGCCTTTCTTCACTGCGTCATACACATAGCGGTCACCGCTTTCGCGTAACGTGCGCCATACATATCCGTCCGCCTTGAACGCTTCTGGCGAAGCCACCGCCACTTTGTCCATCAGGAAAGGAATGATGCAGTTCTTGCCGATGTATTCGGTGATGTCCTCTTTGGTATAGTAGGCTCCCATCTGCGCCCGGTCGTTGATGTACTGTTCGAAGATGTAGCCCAGCACGTCCGGGTTGATGTCCTTGCCTGTGGCTGTGATGCGCGTGTCCAAATGCCACCGCCACGTATCAAAGAAACGGAACAGGCGGACAAATGCCTCGTCATCAATGTCAATGTCGGCATAGTCGCGCTCCAACTGGTGTTGTTCGAACATACCGCCGTTGAGGTAAGGAATGCGTCCGTACACATTCTCAAATTCATCGCTATGCCGGGGCGAATTGAGCCCGCCGTGGAAAAGTTCCGAAAGGAAACCGCGGTAGAAGGTTTTGAAGAAGCAGTTCTCACCACGTTTCTGCTGTACCCACTTCAATTTCTCTTGCAGGTAGTCAAAGTTGCCGTCAAGGAAGCCTTTCTTCTGGATGAAGTAACAGAACATAAGGCGGTTGAGCATGACGGAAGTGTACCACTGCTTGTCTCGGTTCTTCGATACTGGTATCTGGTCGTCTATGCCCGTAATGAATTCGGCAAAAGCATTGTGTTCCTTGCGGAATCCCGTATAAAAATCCTTTGTGATTTTCTCGGAATTCACGACAAACGCCCCCTGTATGCGTTCTTTCACGTCCACAATGGTGGTCTGTTCGTCCACCTCAAACGACAAATCGGGTATCTTGGAGAACAGAAAGTCTGCCTTGTCCGCCGTTTCGTATTCAATGGCCACAACATCGCGTTTCTCTACAGTTTTTATCGGGGCAATCCATTGCTGGTGTTCCGTACCAGGAATGTAGAACACACAGATATAATCGTTGGCGTTTCGGCGCAGTTTGTTATCAATCCTGCGGCAAGCCGTAGTGTTAGGAATGTCATTCACCGGACACGTGAGAATCTGGAAACCGTTGCGTTCGGCAACGGTTGTGAAACGGTATTCGTTATCGTCTATGATAATCGGTGCAAGTTCCGCTTGTCCGCGAAAACGATTCCATCCCATTTCTGTGATGAACATTTCCTTGAAAGCGGCTTCCTTGATATATTGATTGAATAAGGCTCTTCTCATGATTCAAAAGTTTTAAGGTTTCTGCTTCAGTCCCATCGAACAGATGATGACGGGGTCTTTATGGTTGTCCCTTTCCTCGTCTATGCGACAAAGGGTCATGTTTTTACGCATTTCCAGTACATAATCCACAATCTCGTCACTGGTGTTTGTGCGCAGCATCCGTCCTAATGTGAATTTAGCACCTTCCAGCAGCGGATAGTTGTAGATGTCATCTATGGATAGTTTCAACATATCTTTATTTTCCTGCGAAAAGAAAAGTGTGGGCGGATTGTTGTAATAGCTTTCCAGCAAGGTGATGATGCGGTAGCGTGTACTGAAACGGTTACCCAATATGCCGCCTACGGTGGTCACCTCATTCCCAATGGATTCAACGGCTCTTGATACCAGTTTGTGATGACAGGAAAGTGGCTCCACAGCAGGCGTGTCCGCCTCACAAGCCAAGGCGTTCAGAATGCGCTTCTGCGACTGGCTCACGATGTTGCCTTCCGCGTCCAGCCATGTCAACACGTCGAAGTCATTGTAGGTCTTGGCGTAGGTGATGACTCCTTCCTGCTGCCCGTCCGTGGCAGCCTTAGTGGAATAGATGACATTGCTCAGTGCCGGAATGATGGCTTTCAGTTTCGGGTCGGCATCCGTGGCGTTCTTCCATATCTGGAAAGCCTGAGAGGACAAGTCCACATCATTGTCGTCCTCATCGTCCAACGTGCCGCTTTTCTCGTTGAACATATCCCGCAGGTTTTGCTCGTTACCCTCAAAGAACACCTCGTCACTACCTACGATTTGGGCATTCTCATTGATTCGGGCATTCAGGCGTGAACGCAGGCGGATGATTTCCTCCACGCCTTCAGCCGGAAAGAAAGAATAGCAATGGATTTCATTCGCTTTCTGCCCGATACGGTCCACACGTCCGGCACGTTGGATAAGGCGGATGATGGCCCACGGTAGATCAAAATTTACGATGACATGGGCATCCTGTAGGTTCTGTCCTTCGCTCAATACATCGGTGGCAATGAGTATTCTGTGCTGCTCCGCTTGCGGGTAATCCTTGTCGTTGCTCTTGGGGGAGAAATGTTCCACTATGTCTGTCGGATTCTTACTCCCACCTGTCGCACAGGCGATTTGTTGCATTCCCCTCCTTTTCATTTGTTTATAGACATAATGTGCCGTGTCAGAGAACTGGGTGAATACGATAACCTTGTCCGCCCCGTGGCTTCCCTGCAGCAAAGTCTCCAGTTCGTTCAGCTTCGGGTCAGTATCCGGTTGCCATACGCCGCAAAGTGCAATCATCCTCAGCAGGGTGTCGCAGTCATGCCGAAGTTGCTGTTTCAAGGTGCGCTTGAAATATCGGGAAGAAATCCAAGAGCAGGCGTTGCGGTTCTCGATAATGATGTAGCACTCTTTCGCCTTTTCCATATAATAGTCGAAATCTGTCGGGATGGCAATCTGCTGACCGTCACCGTCTTGTTTCCCCTCATCATCCGTATTACTAAAGAAGCCTTCCGTGCCATCTTCGTCCTCCACATAATCATCGGGGAGCGCGTTCTCGTCTCCAATGGGTAACGGCAGCTTGTTATCTATGGCATAGATGAATATGGCATTGCGCAGGATGTGGCGGTAAACAGTCAACAAAAAAGCAAAACCGCTACTATCTATACGCTTGAAGAACGTGCTCCGACAGAACCCCATCATGCGTTGTCCAGCGCGTGACAAATTTTCAACAACCTGTTTTTCATGCATCTGAATATCTGCGGCTTTCGTCTCGTCATAGAAATGAATCAAGCCGTAACGGGGCAGTTGCAGTTCTTCCATCAAGCCTATCATTTCGGACGAATAGAGGCGGCTGTATTGATCATCCGGCTCTGTGGCAAACTTGACGGCACGGGGTATTCTGTCGGGGAAGTATGACTTTTTGCCATCCGGGAACAGCAGGTATTTCCGTCCGGTTTCTTCGTCTGTTTTGGCATAATTTTCCTTGATGAACGTCCTTGTACGACGAATAAGGAACAGCTTCATCAGTTCGTTCCAGTCATCGGCATACGGACTTCTCTCAAAAGCGCGGATGGAGCGGATGTGTATGTCGCTATGCCTGCGCTGGAACTCCCTTTCACCACCGATGGAGCGGATGTATTCTTCCGGTCGGATGCCCAAGTCTTGGTCTTCGCCTATGAACAGGCGAAGCTGGCTTCCCAAATCTGAGAAGTCCTTGTTATAAGGCGTGGCCGTAAGGAGCAGCACCTTGCTGCCCTGATGTTCTATCAGGTTGCGTATGTTGCGGTAGCGTATGCCATTACTGTTACGCAAGTTGTGGCTTTCGTCCACGATTATCAGACGGAAATAGCGAGCGGAATCCACATCGATAGAACGTGCCATTGACCATACTTCCGCCTTAAGGTCGTACTTCCGGATGTATTTCCTCCACATATCCTGAAGGTTTGCCGGACAGATAATCAACGTACTGCTGGCAAAGGCCATCTCATACAGTTTGGCGATGGCACAGGCCGTGATGGTCTTTCCCAATCCCACCACATCGCCAATCATCGCTCCGCTGCGTTTGTCGTTATTGAGGTTCTTCGCTGCTATTTTCACGGCGGTCTGTTGGAAATCGAACAGGTCGTGCCTGAACTCCGGCGGAAGTGTGAACTCTTTGATGCCGCTGCGCGCTTCCTGACTTAGGTGGTAAGCTGTTTTCAGGTAAATGTAATAAGGCGGTATCGTCCGGTCACCCGCCCAGCTTTCATCAATTATCCTTGCAAGGTCGTCTGTAATGTCCAGACAGAAACGCTCGTTCCAACGGTCGTCAAACCAACGGGCCAGCTTCTCCGCGCTGTCGCTATCGGCAAACTCCGCGTTCAACTCACCCTGCTTGGTCAGTCCGGCATACGTCAGATTGCTGCTACCCATGATGGCCTGTATCTTGTTGAAGTTATCATCAGGGCGGTGAGCCAAATAAAGCTTGGCGTGGAGCGGTTCTTTCAGGTAGAGTTTCACGCATACTTTACCTTCTTTCAACTGCACGGACAGTCGGCGCAAGGTCTGTTCGTCCACACTTGTAGGCAAACCCAACAAAAGCTGGTTTCGGAAATCTTGTGCTATTTGCCGTTTGCAACGCTGCACATATTCGGAATCGGGCATGTCCTCCTGATGTGAATAAAGACTGCGTATCAAATCCTCATCCGGACGGTGCATCCCTATCAGCAGACGGCAATACCTCAACTTACGCTTGTCATCTTCATAAACATAGTCGCCGGGAAGCCCGTCCACTTGTTCCACTATCAGTTTCCAACCGCGCAGATTAAAGTAGCCCACACAGAAATCCACACGTTTTACACCGACATTCCCGATGATGCCGCAAAGCCCGTCTGTAAACTTGATGTCAATGTTGTCGTATATTCTCGCCATGCCTTTTCGCAGAGACTCTCTAAAAGTTTCCCGGCAGGCTCCCGACCAGTCATTGTGTTATTTAGGGGATTAAGATATACAAAAAAGAAACGTGGAGCCAGTCTGTCACTCGTTCCACGCAGTAAAGGCCTTCGCATTGCCCAGTCAGTCGAAACGAGCAACGCTGAAAGCCCCACGCCGATGATGGTATATGATGCACCCCACCTGCACCCTGACGGACAAGGCGCAGTGGGGGCTGCACATAACTATACATCCCATAGGGCGTCCCCGTTGCTTTGTTTTTGACTGACTGTTTGAAGTTGCGAAGTTCTTACTGCGTCAAAACCAAAGCGTTCAGTAACGCCTTTTATGTATATACATTCCACCCCCGCCTGTTCCGATAAAAATCTTTCAGCGCGGATGGAACATCTGCAAACATACACATTTATTTTGATAATCTGAAATACTTACCTAACTTTTTGAGACTGTCGTGCGAAAACTTTATCTAAACATGTTAGCGGGCAAAGATTCTGTTTCCCACTTGATACAACGATAAAATATTCGAATTTCTTTAAGAGAATCGGGGGGCTGTCTGTTTGTGAAGGTGTGAAGGATTCTTAGTTAGCAATTTAGTAAAACATTGTCTGCAACTTGGCTTTGCATTGCTTGCGTCTTAGCAGAACATCGCCTGCGTCTTGGCGCTACGTTTCATAATGCCATTTGGGCGTCGTAAAGTGCCATTTGAGCGTCGTAAAGTGCCACTTGAGCGGTGTAAAGTGCCACTTGAGCAGCGTAAAGAAGGTGTTGCTTAATGAGGAAGTTTTTGGTGTACCCTCACGCCGTACTTCGTGACTGTCTCACGGCACGTGTCGTTAGGGTGTGACGGCACGTGCCGTGAGATGGTCACGCCCCGTGCCGTTGCAAGCTGACGACACGGGGCGTTACAGGGGGCTTGTTTATTCGCGCATTCGTAGTACCCGTACGCCCGTCCAGCTTTTGTTCAGCGGGAACATCTGGGCGAAGGAGCCTTTGGAGAGAACGACTTGCTTGTAGCTGGAGGAGGCATGGAGCAGTTTCAGCTGGCCGTCGCGTCGGCAGGCGAAGCCGAGGTGTACCACGTCCAGGCCCTTGATGTTTGTCGTGATGCAGAAGATATCTCCATCTTTTATCCAGGAAGGCCCTTCGTCGGTGATTTTCTCTTTGGGCAGGTAGTGGAAGCTGCCGCCGGAGAGCCTTTCCTCTATCGCTTTCATCTCCGCTACATGCTCGGGCGAGTTCTTCAGATGGCGGTAGGAGTCGGGGTGGGTGGACATGAAGGAGAGCCTTACGGGCAGGGTATCGGGGCTACACAGGGCTGTCACGTCTTCGATGAAGCCTTGGCGCACACCGTTTTCCACCCATTCGGCGATGTAATGCAGACGCGAAGTGTAGCCGTCGATGCGCCCGTCGCGGTAGCGGATGCGTCTCAGGTAGTCCTCCATCTTACCGCCGCGGGTGTCGGCCAGCGATTGTGCCAGCACGTATTCCACGAATGTGGTGCAGTCCACTTCTTCAAGGTTCACTACCAGCTGCTCTTCATCGTTCACTTCCAGCGTATGCGCTACGTAAGGTTTGCCCAGATAACTGAGGGCATAGTCCAACACCTTCCGGCTGCCGGTGTCTTGGGCGAAGGATGCCGGGGAAATCAGCGCTGCCATGAGCAGCGCTATCAGGATGGCGGGTCTCATTGTCAGTCGAATTTAAGTCCTTCACGCAGCCATTTTTCCAGTTCGCCCGTCCACTGATGCTTGTAGGTGAAAGCGTCACGGAAGCCCCAACCATGTCCGCCGGTGGGGTAGACGTGCATCGTGGCCGGCACTCCGTTCCGCAGCAGTGCCTCGAAGTAATGGATGGAATTGACGGGCGGTACGACATCGTCGTCGGCCGAAAGCAGAATGAAGGCCTGCGGAGTGCGCTCGTTCACCTGCTTTTCCAAGGTATATCGGGTTTCCAGTTCCTGTGAGGGATGCTCGCCCAGCAGGTTCCGGCGTGAGCCACCGTGAGTGGCGGACTGCATGGTGATAACCGGATAGAACAGTACCTGAAAGTCCGGGCGAGTCTCATTGCTGCTGTAGAGGGTGGCCAGCGAGGCAGCCAGATGGCCTCCTGCCGAGGCGCCCATAATGCCGACGCGGTCCGGACGGACGCCCCATTCCTTGGCGTGCTGACGGACGAGGCGGATGGCCTGTTCGGCGTCGCTCAGCGGCACTTCGTGGTGGCCGTTGGGCATGCGATACTTCAGTACGACGTAGGTGATGCCCTGCGCATTCAGCCAAGAGGCCATGTCGTGGCCTTCGTGGTTCATGGCCAGGCGGGCATATCCCCCGCCGGGGCACATGATGATGGCCGTCCCGTTGGGTTTGTCGGCCTTGTGTATGGTGATGGTGGGAGTGATCACGTTGGCCACTCGTCCTCCATCGAGGTTTTCTTCCGTTCCGGTCAGGCCGTTGCTGTTGGGCGCTCCGGCGGGCCAGAGGGGAAGCTCAAGTTTGGTTTGTGCTGACAGCATGGTTGCAATTAACAAGAATAAACCGGTAATCAGTGTTTTCATGACTGTTTATTTAAAAGGTTATTTGATTTTCATGGATGCCTTGACGAAGTAGAATATCAGGATGGCGTATGCCGCGAGTGCCACAACTTGTGACCACGGATTGGCAATCCAGGCGTCGTTGACCAGATTGACACCACCGAAACGCATACCGGCGCTGACCACACCCATCAGTGCACCTCCGGCGATGAAGCCCGAAGCCAGCAGCGTGCCTTTCTCGCCGCGTTCGGCGTTGACCTTGGCATCCTTGCTGCGGGTCGTCACATACCAGTTGATGGCACCGCCCACGAGCAGCGGGATATTCAGTTCAAGCGGGATGAACATGCCGAGGGCGAAAGCTAATGCGGGTATCTTCAGCCACGTGAGTACGACGGCCAGTGCGGCACCGATGCCATAGAGCAGCCACGGGGCAGAGACTCCGCTCATCAGCGGTTCGATGACGGCGGCCATGGCGTTGGCCTGCGGGGCGGCCAGCTGACCGCTTGTGAAGCCGTAGGTCTTATTCAGGATAATCATTACACCGCCCACGGTGGCTGCCGACACGACGGTGCCCAGGAACTTCCAGGCTTCCTGCTTGATGGGAGTCGTCCCCAGCCAGTAGCCTATCTTCAGGTCGGTGATGAAGCCGCCTGCCATGGAGAGGGCCGTGCAGACCACGCCGCCCATGACCAGTGCAGCCACCATGCCGCCCGGACCTTTCAGACCCACGGCCACCATCACTACCGATGCCAGGATGAGCGTCATCAGCGTCATGCCCGACACGGGGTTGGTGCCCACGATGGCAATGGCGTTTGCCGCCACGGTGGTGAAGAGGAAGGCGATGCCTGCCACGAGCAGGATGGCTACAACGGTGTGCAGCAGATTGCCCTGCATCACGTCGAAGTAGAAGAAGAGGAATACCAGCGCCAGCGTGATGAGAGAGCCGATGGCGATGAACTTCATCGAGAGGTCGCGTTGCGTGCGGAGGACGTTAGTCTCGGCCCTCGACTTGCCGCCCATCTCCTTGGCGGCCAGCCCGACGGCGCTCCGGATGATGCTCCACGACTTGATGATGCCGATGATGCCCGCCATGGCGATGCCGCCGATACCGATGCTTTTGGCGTAATAGTTGAATATCTGTTCGGGCGACATCTGGCCTACGGTCATGTTGATTTCAGGGTTCCATTGGTTCAGTGTGGCGTCGCCCCAGAAGATGGACATGCCGGGGATGATAATCCACCACACGGCCAGCGAGCCGAAGCAGATGATGGCAGCGTACTTCAGGCCGACGATGTAACCCAGACCCAGCACGGCCGCACCGACGTTCACCTTGAACACCAGCTTGGTCTTCTCGGCCAGCATCTCGCCCCACGAGCAGAAGCGGGTGGTGAAGTTCTCGTTCCACCAGCCGAAGGTGGCCACGATGAAGTCATACAGACCGCCTATCAGACCGGCGGCCAGCAGCGGCTTGGCCTGATTGCCGCCCTTCTCGCCGGACACGAGCACCTGCGTGGTGGCCGTGGCTTCGGGGAAGGGATACTTGCCGTGCATGTCGCTGACGAAGTATTTGCGGAAAGGGATGAGGAACAGGATGCCCAGTATGCCTCCCAACAAGGAGCTGATGAATACCTGGGTGAAGGTGACGGCCACTTCCTTCGGATAGCTTTCCTGAAGGATGTAGAGGGCGGGCAGGGTAAAGATGGCACCGGCCACGATGACGCCCGAGCTGGCGCCGATGGACTGGATGATGACGTTCTCGCCCAAAGCGTGCTTGCGCTTGGCGGCGCTCGACACGCCGACGGCAATAATGGCGATAGGGATGGCGGCCTCGAACACCTGGCCCACCTTCAGTCCCAGATAGGCGGCGGCAGCCGAAAAGAGGATGGCCATGCAGATGCCCCACGACACCGACCATACGTTTACTTCGGGATACTTCTTGTCCGGACTCATCAGCGGGTTGTACGTCTCGCCCGGTTTCAGTTCGCGGAATGCGTTCTCCGGCAGGCCGGTCACTTGTTCTTCTTCCTGTTTCATAGTAGAATGTTTGATATTGTTTTTATAGGATATTTGTAATTGAAGGCCAAAGAAAGCAAAAAAAAGGGAGGTGTCAAAATAATCACCGGTATAAATGAAAGAAGGATGCCGAAGGCAGACAGCCTTGACATCCTTCTTTCCGTTATTCGTTCATGCGTATTTGTTTATTTCTCACCCTTCGGAGTCATGTTCCCCTCGATGAACAGGCGTATCATCTCCGTCTTGGCGTTGGTGCGGATGGTGACGGATTTCTTGAAATGTCCCGGATACTTGCCGGTTCCGTCGTAGGTGACTTTGATGGTTCCTGTTTTTCCCGGCAGTACGGGTTCCTCGGTATATTCGGGAACCGTGCAGCCACAGGAAGCGACGGCCTGATGGACAACCAGCGGCACGTTACCGATGTTGGTGAACGTAAAAACACAGCTCACAACCGGTTTTTCTTCGGGGAATGTGCCAAGGTCGGCTGTCGTTTTGTCAAACTTGATTTCAGCCTGTGCCGCCGCATATCCGATGCTCAGCACGGCAAACAGCATGTATAAAAATACTCTCTTCATGTTCTGAACGTTTTGGGTTTATTTACAACGGACAAAGATAGGGCATTTTCTCTAAAAACGACTTGTTATTGTCCGATTTTGTATTTTTTTACTTCATGCTGCCTCCGATGATGTCGAGCAGTTCATTGGTGATGGCCTGCTGGCGGGTCTTGTTGTATTGCAGCGTCAGGTCTTGAATCAGCTCGTTGGCGTTGTCCGTAGCTGCCTGCATGGCCATCATACGGGCGGCATGCTCGGATGCGTTGGAGTCTTGCAGGACGGTGAAGATCTTCTGGTTGAGCACCTTGGGCAGCAGCTCGGTTATCAGCTCGCCGGCAGAAGGCTCCACGATGTAGTCGTTGTTAAAGCCCATGTGCTTTCGGTCGGGATGCATGGCCACGTCCGTCGCCATCTGTTGCAAGTCCAGCGGGAGAAAATTCTCGCTGAGCAAAATCTGCGTGCCGGTTGACTTGAAGTGGTGGTACACCAGCACGATGCGGTCCACTCTCTCTTCGGCGAAGGCCTTCATCAATTCGGCGGCCAGCCGGTAGGCTTCCGGATAATTGGGCTTGTTGGCCATGGACTGGTAGCTGCCTTGCGTCGTATATCCCATTTTCCGGACCGTTTCTTCTATCTTTTTCCCTACCGGATAAACCAGGATGTTTTCCTTGCCGAGTGACCGGTATTCCTCCACGGTCTGTTCAAACTTTTTCACCACATTGGCGTTGAAAGCGCCACACAGGGAGCTGTTTGACGAAAAGACCACGATGGCGACCTTGCTTACGGGGCGCGTTTCGATATAAGGAGATTCAACAACGATGTCTGTACCCAAGAAGTTGGTCAAGATCTCATTCAGCTTCTGCTGGTAAGGATACATGCTCTGGATGCGTCCTTGTGCCTTGTGGAGTTTGGCGGAAGCTACCATTTTCATGGCAGACGTAATCTGCCGTGTGCTTTTGACAGAGTTGATTCTGTTTTTTACCTCTTTGAGTGAAGCCATTTCTGAATGATTGATATAAAGTTGCAGCCCGACGATGAGGGTGTGTCAAAATGTAGAGAAGTAATTAAGTTACCACTACGTATTTTGATACACCCTCCTCATTCGTGCCTTATTTATGAAAACTGTTTTGCTACGGTTTGGGCGGTTTCCTCAATCAGCTTGCAGACGTTGTCGTCTATGACGCCCTTCTTCAGTTCGTCCAAGACGTCCGCGCGATGGTTCATCTCCAGCATGTCGAGGAAGTTACGCTCAAAGTCCTTGACCTTGTCCAAAGGAACGCTGTGTAGCAGTCCGTGTGTGCCGCAATACAAGATGGCCACCTGTTTCTCTACCGGCATGGGGCTGTATTGAGGCTGCACGAGCAGTCGCGTGTTCTTCTGTCCTTTGTCGATGGTAAGCGCCGTGACGGGATCCATGTCACCGCTGAACTTGGTGAACGCCTCCAGCTCACGGTATTGGGCCTGGTCTATTTTCAGGGTTCCCGCCACTTTTTTCATCGTCTTGATTTGTGCGTTACCACCTACACGGCTCACGGAGATACCTACGTCAATCGCCGGACGGTTGCCTTGGTTGAAGAGGTTGGTGTCGAGGAATATCTGTCCGTCGGTGATGGAAATCACGTTCGTCGGGATGTAGGCCGATACGTCGCCCGCCTGCGTTTCGATGATGGGCAATGCCGTCAGCGAACCGCCTCCTTTTACCTTCCCTTTCAGGCTTTCCGGCAGGTCGTTCATCTGCGCGGCCACTTCCGGCTGATTGATGATTTTGGCGGCACGTTCCAGCAGACGGGAGTGCAGGTAGAAGATATCGCCCGGATAAGCTTCACGTCCTGACGGACGGCGCAAAATCAAGGATACCTCACGATAGGCCACAGCCTGTTTCGACAAGTCGTCATAGACAACGAGGGCATGGCGGCCGGTGTCACGGAAATATTCGCCGATGGCGGCTCCGGCAAAAGGAGCATAGTATTGCAGGGCCGCAGGATCACCCGCCGTGGCGGCTACCACGATGGTGTAATCCATGGCTCCGTGCTGGCGCAGCGTGTTTACGATGGTGGCCACAGTGGAGCCTTTCTGGCCGATGGCTACGTAGATGCAATACACCGGGTCGCCGGCTTCATAGTTGGAGCGCTGGTTGATGATGGTATCTATGGCAATGGCCGTCTTGCCGGTCTGTCGGTCGCCGATGATCAGTTCTCGCTGTCCGCGTCCGATGGGTATCATGGCGTCTATGGCCTTGAGTCCCGTCTGCAAAGGCTGGTTGACCGGCTGTCGGTAGATGACACCGGGAGCCTTGCGTTCCAACGGCATCTCACACAGGTCTCCGCCTATGGCGCCTTTGCCGTCGAGCGGTGTGCCCAGTGGGTCGATGACTCTTCCAAGCATGCTTTCACCTGCCATGATGGAAGCTATTCGCTTGGTGCGTTTGACCGTGTAGCCTTCTTTAATCTGGTCTGTGGGGCCTAACAATACGGCGCCCACATTATCCTCTTCGAGGTTCATCACGATGGCTTTGATGCCGTTGTCGAATTCCAGCAATTCGTTTGCTTCGGCGTTGCGCAGTCCGTAGATACGTACCACGCCGTCGCTAACCTGGAGCACTGTGCCCACTTCGTCCAACTGGACTTGGGTGTCGATGCCTTCCAGCTGTTTGAGCAGCACGTCGGAGACTTCACTTACTTTTATGTTTTCTGACAACATCTTGTTCTTCCTGTTTTTACAAATTCATTATACGATTCTTCTGTTCTTGTCGATGAACTGCCGTTTCACTTTCTTGAGCTGAGTCGCTATACTGGCGTCCAGCCGGTAATCGTTGACGTCGAAGATGAAGCCGCCTTCTATTTTCGGATCTACCTCCGACTCCAGTTCCATCCGGGCGTGCAGAATCGACGAAGCTGTCTGCCTGATTCGTTCCTCCACTTCCGCGGTTACGGGGATGGCGGTGATCAGCTTGGCGGTTCCGATGTGCTTTTTCTGGCGGTATAGCGTTTGGTAGGACAGGCTGATGTATTGCAGCATGTCTTCCCGCCGGTTCTTCATGACCAGATTGATGAAACGTTTGAATTCATCGCTCACCGGGGCGTTTCCGGCTGCGGCCGTACGGATGAGCGCCAACGTTTTCTCGTTGTCTATGATAGGGTTCATCAGCGCTTGTCGCAATTCGGGGTGTTTCGTGAAACTGCGGGTCAATGTGCTACATTCCCGGTATAGAGCGTCTTCCTGCCCCGTAGTCAAGGCATAGTTTATCAATGCCTTAGCATATCGCATAGAAACAATTCCTATATCCATCTTCTATAACCGGTTAATTTTTATTAGGTGTAGCCAGCATTTCATCGAGCATGCGGTCTATCATCGCCATCTGCTCTTGCTTTTCATCCAAGTTTTTTCGGAGCACTTTTTCCGCGTTGTCCACCGAGCGTACGGCTACCTGCCGACGATTGTTTCCGTGAGCCTCTTCCGTCTTTCGTTGGTTT